>NZ_WTKS01000017.1:0-96845 GCF_011378625.1 Pseudoalteromonas sp. c7(2019)
AACAAGCGATTATGCAACACAAACTGCGTGTCGCATAAATACTAAAGTGTTATGTATTAGGAGCTAGTTTTGACCGAACCGGTAAAGTGGGAATTCTATTTAGACGGAGATTCTCAACATTTTAGAGGCTACTCTCAGAGACCCGAGAATTTATACTTTGATATTTCTGGAGGGATTGATCACCACAATGATTGCATGAATGATGATTTTCGTCTTTCATCTGTATATTTTGATGACGAAGACGATCCTGAAGTTGTGTGGCAAATAGGGTATGAGCTAGCAAGCTTATACAATGGAGTTTCGTCAATATTATCTGAAAATGTTCGGAAACTTGAGTTAGCCGAATTGTTGCATGATGGCGTTAGAGTTGGAAAACCCCAAAAAAGAAATATCCTAGCTTTATTAGGAAAACCAAATATTTCTGACTACCTATATAATCAGGAATTTGAAAAAGTAAAAAAATTAGATGTTCGTTTTTTTATGATGAACTTGGCCACTGAGTGTGAAGATGCTTATTTTATATTGAAATACTTCGCAGTTGAAGGAAATTATATTAACTATTATAAAACTCTAGAGACATTAGAAGCTTTATCAAAAAAAACAGGTATAGAAATTTCGGTAGATAAGAATTTAAGGAAAGCTTTTACGAATACGGCTAACAACTATACTGTGTCAGGCTTGGATTCTAGGCATGGGTTTAAAGAAGCTGTTAAAGAAAATAAAACTCCAATTATGGAGTTATCAGAAGCACATTCATTCATAGCAGGCATTGCAAAAGAATATCTCAATAAGCTAGCCAATGGTGTTATCAATGGAATACATATCAAGTCATTCAAGCCGGACTAAATATAGCGGGCTTTCAAAGGAAGAAGAATGTCATCTTTAATTTTTTACACTGATGAGTCGCAGGCTCTAATTGCAACAGACTCTTTAGCTGTTGATGCTCATGGGAATCCTGCATTTTTTTGTTCGAAAGCAAACCATATTCCGCATTTAAAAATGATTGTTGCTGGTACTGGAGCTGGAGGTTTTTCGAACGAATGGGCTTTACAGGCTTCAACTAGAATGGTCGTAAAAGGCATTCACAATCTAGACTACCATACTCCTGAAGGGTTACGTGCTCTCTGGGAACAATACAAAGAAAAGTACTCTTTGCCAGAAGGTTTTACAACTACTGTATATCAATTTGGCATATCTGAAAAAGCGGAAGGCGTTGTTGGTTTTGCCTATCGCTCAACCAACAACTTTATTTCAGAGGAGATTGGTTATGGTACTGGAGTAAAGCCTGAATGTGATGTTTTAGAAGGTAACTTGATTGAATTGCTCCCTGAAATGATGAAACAACAACGACTCATTCAAAACTCTGCTCCAAAAAACGAACGTGTTTACATTGGTGGCGAGATTATTGCGTTTCACTTAACCACTAATGGTTGCAATACTTTTAAAGTTAGTGAATTTGATGACTTCTCTGAACATGTAGCATCCATATTCGAAAACTATGAAAGTAATAAAAGCTAACAAGTGCCTAAACCAAAGGATGCAAAACAGCAGGCTTGCGCTCCTTCCTCGCTATTTTAGCCTGCTATTACGCGCCGGTTAAGCAAGCGTTACTAATGTCCGCAATTGGCACTCTCCAGCCAGTCGACAACATAAAATATTGATAATAATTGGCAAGGTATTTTACTGTGTCGGATGGCATGGCGAAGCCACTTATCCGACCTACGTCAAAAGGTAGATTGCTTAAGCCGAAGGCGCCACCCAACAGAGTATCAATTCACGCCTAGAGGTCAGCTATGGCACTTACCTGCCAATAATAGTCATATCACTCCCACCGGCACTCGCGCATATTCACTTTGTCGTTTTTAAACAACACACCTTCTGATAATAACTTTTCGCGTTGTTCTTGGTATTTTTCGCTACCCGCTGGAAACGATATTTTACCTTGGCTATTCACTACCCTGTGCCAAGGTATAACCGAGTCGTTTGGCATCACTTTTAATAAGCGCCCCACCAACCGTGAGTTTTGAGGGTAGCCTGCAAGAGCAGCAACTTGCCCATAGCTTGCTACTTTTCCTATTGGTATGCCTGCGATAACAGTATAAATAAGTGTTTCTTTATCAATATCCATTGTTGTTAGAATATTCCTTACTTAATTGTTTAAATTGCTCCCAAATAGTACGCGCTACAGGGCCGTGATGCATTGCATGCTGCCTAAAGGCTCTAATTTGCGCGCTAAATTTATGCTCTCGGTCAGTTATGTGTATTTCTTGAAGTAAGCCTGCTTTTATTTCAGGGTCGCAGTGCTCTAGGCTCATCATTGCCCAACCCGCGCCTGAAAGTAAAAACGATTTTAAGGTCGATACATCATCAATTTTCATCATGGCGGAGCCTTTTGAGTACGATAGTCTGTCACTGTCGATACTCAAATCACTTTCAAACATGGCTAAACACGGATACGTTTGTAGTTCGCTATAGGTTAGCTTTTTAGGGAGTACGCCTTTAGCGCTGACAATGCCAATATCGAGCCTGCCTATAGGTACGCTTTCTAAATCGCCTGTCGCATGAAATAAATCAAACCACGGGCCAATGCCTAATTCAGCTTGCCCACTATTTACTTGCTCTAACGAAATAAAGCGCTTCCCGCTTGTTAAGCTAAATTCGGTGCTGGTAAATAATCTAAAAGTATTACTTATGATCTCGTTGTAACTCTGCGTATGGCAAAGTTGTTCGTAACAAATTCTAAATTGGGGTTCATTACCTAATGCCAATTCTTTAGCAAGCTGTGCTAGCTCGTCGTTGGCATGCAAAAGTTGCTGCGCTTCGCGGTGAAAAATACGCCCTTTTTCAGTAAGCTGTAATCGGTACTTACTTCTGTCTAGTAACTCAAATCCTATTTTGGCTTCTAAGTTTTTAATGGCGAGTGTAAGCGCTGGCTGCGTTTTATGTAGCTTTAGTGCTGCTCCGCTTAAGCTTGCGCTTTGCACTATGGCATCTAAAATTATTAATTGATTCAGCTTCATATACCGCTCTGCAACATCATAAATAAAACTTATTGAGTTTCTAAAATTTAATGATTTTTATTTTATATGTTTGCAGCGTATGCTGCACTTAATTATTTTGCCATCATTGCAACGGAGAAGACATGAAACTCTTTCGTCTATGTTTATTAACAACGACCTTACTTAGCTTAATAGCCTGTTCTGAGCCAGAACAACAAGTTAAAGAAGAGCCTATTCGCCCTGTTAAATTATTCAACATAGGTCATGATACGCAAATTAACATTCGTAGTTTTCCTGCTGAAGTTGTTGCAAACCAAGGCTCGTACCTTGCTTTTAGGGTAAACGGCGAACTTATTAGGTTTCCGGTTCTCGCTGGTGAACACGTTGAAAAAGGTGATTTATTAGCAAAACTGGATCCAGAAGATTTTCAATTACAGTTTGACGAGCGCAAAGCGCGCTTTGAGCTGGCAAAATCACAACTTGGCCGTATTGAGCAATTGTTTCAGAAAAAAATCACCAGCCAATCAGAACTAGATGAAGCCACTGCTAATATGCAAATTGCTGAATCTGCATTTAGAATTGCACAAACGAACCTTGAATACAGTGAACTACGCGCACCATTTTCAGGCACTGTCGCTAAGGTGTTTGTTAAAAACTTTGAAAATATTCAAGCAAAGCAAAATATATTACGCTTAGAAACACGCGATTTAATGGACGTAGAAATTCAGGTTCCTGAAAAAATAGTCGCTCGCTTTAAAAAAGGCACTGATTACCACCCTACTGTAAAGTTTGATGGCTTTGACGATAAAGAGTACATACTTGATATTAAAGAGTGGGATACCCAAGCAGATCCTGCAACACTTACTTATAAGGTTGTATTTTCGCTACCAGTACCTGAGGACTTTAATTTACTCGCAGGTATGACGGGTAGTGTGCTTATTGATTTAAGCAAAGTAACGCGCTCGCAAGTTGCCTACACAATACTACCTATCGAGTCGGTGTTTTCTGAGCCGCAAGAATCAATTGAAGATAACGCCTACGTATGGCTTTTTGATTCAAAAACTAGCCAAGTGCACAAACAAGCTGTGAAGGTTGGCCAGTTGCACCGCGATGGTATTGAAGTGTTAAGTGGTATTAAAGAAGGCCAAATTGTAGTTTCAGCCGGTGTGCATTCACTAAAAGAAGGCATGAAAGTAAGAGCATGGAATAAAGAGCGAGGCTTATAATTATGAGCTTTGCACAACTCTCCATAGAGAAAAAAGTAATCAGTTGGATGTTTACGCTGCTTCTATTAATTGGCGGTAGTGTATCGTATTTTGATTTAGGGCAACTAGAAGACCCTGAGTTTACGCTTAAAAAAGCCATGGTTATCACCATGTACCCTGGCGCTTCGCCGCAGCAAGTTGAAGAAGAAGTTACTTTTCCGATTGAAAACGCGATTCAGCAACTCCCTTATGTTGATTACGTTACGTCTATTTCATCTAACGGTAAATCACAAATTTCAGTAGAAATGAAAAGCAATTATCGTAAAGAGCAGCTTCGCCAAATTTGGGATGAAATGCGTCGTAAAATTAACGACCTTTCTCCGTCGTTACCCAGTGGTGTTTATCCTAGTACAATTTTGGATGACTTTGCCGATGTGTACGGTGTTATGTATTCGGTAACCGGCGATGGCTACTCGTATGACGAGCTTAAAGATTACGTCGATTTTTTAAAGCGTGAGCTGGTATTGGTTAAAGGCGTTAGTAAAGTAACCGTTGCGGGGCAACAACAAGCGCAAGTAATGGTTGAAGTTTCTACGCGTAAGCTTGCTCAATTAGGTATTGCGCCAAGCCATATATTCCAGTTATTACAATCGCAAAACACGGTATCTAACGCAGGTAAAATTCGCGTGGGTGATGAGTCAATTCGCTTGCACCCTACTGGCGAATTTAAAGATGTAAAAGAGCTCGAAACCTTATTAATTTCAAAATCAGGTGCCAATGAGCTTATTTACTTAGGCGATGTAGCCAAGGTTTACAGAGAGTACGCAGAAGTACCAAATAACATTATTCGTTATAACTCTCAGCAAGCTTTACTTATTGGCGTGTCGTTTATGTCGGGTGTTAACGTGGTTGATGTGGGTAAAAACATAGACGAGCATTTAGCATCACTTGAATATCAACGCCCTCATGGTATTCACATAAATTCGGTATACAACCAACCACAAGAGGTTCAAAAATCGGTTGATGGTTTTATTATCAGCTTACTTGAAGCCATTGCGATTGTTATTGTTGTACTGCTGTTATTTATGGGTTTAAAAAGCGGCATTTTAATTGGTGGTATTTTACTGCTTACTGTACTGGGTACGTTTATATTTATGAAGTTGTTTGCTATCGACTTGCAACGTATATCGCTTGGGGCACTTATTATTGCTCTTGGTATGCTGGTTGATAACGCAATAGTCGTCACTGAAGGCATACTGATAAACCTTAAACGTGGCCAAACAAAACTCAAAGCGGCTGTTAATATTGTTGAGCAAACAAAATGGCCTTTACTAGGTGCAACAGTAATTGCAGTCACTGCCTTTGCGCCAATTGGTTTAAGCTCTGATGCCAGTGGTGAATTTGCCGGTAGCTTGTTTTGGGTGTTGTTTATTTCGCTTTTATTAAGCTGGATAACAGCCATTACGCTAACGCCATTTTTTGCCAATTTAATGTTTAAAGAAAACGAATTTAAAAACGAAGAAGGCCAAGAAGATGAAGACCCGTACAAAGGCTTTATTTTTAATGGTTACAAAGCGATTTTAGATTTAGCGCTGCACTTTAGAAAAACCACGCTTATATTAATGGTTGTTTTACTGTGTACTGCGGTTGTTGGTTTTGGCTCTGTAAAACAGTCGTTTTTTCCTGCCTCTAATACACCTATGTTTTATGTAGATTACTGGCAAGAGCAAGGCTCTGATATTCGCTCAACCCTAGAGGGCGTTAAAAAGCTCGAAGAGTTTTTACAAAAAGAAGACCTTGTTGAAGAAGTAACAAGTACAACAGGCCAAGGTGCACCGCGCTTTATGCTTACCTACGCGCCAGAAAAATCATACCCAGCGTACGGGCAATTAATTATTCGTGTTGCCGACAGAGAAGCCGTAGCAACTGTAATGCAAACAGTGCGTGATTACTCAAGCAATCATGCACTCTCTGCACAGCTTAAAATTAAACCGATGGAAATTGGCCCCTCTACTGATGCAAAAATAGAAGCACGTTTTTCGGGCCCAGATCCTGTTGTTTTAAGACAACTCGCCGCTACAGCCGAAGAATTGATTGGTAGCGACGATGGTGCATACAATATTCGTGATGACTGGCGCGCACGTACCAAAATGATTCGCCCGCAATTTAACGAGCAAAAAGCACGCCGATTAGGTATTAGTAAATCAGACTTAGACAATGTATTACTAACGAGCTTATCGGGTAAACAAGTGGGCGTATATCGCGATGGCACGCAGTTGCTACCCATTATTGCCCGTTCTCCCGCTAACGAGCGCTTAAACGTAGAAAGCGTACACGACCTTCAAATATACAGCCCAGTATTGGGTGTATTTGTACCAGTGACTCAGGTTGTAGACGAATTTGATGTGCAGTGGGAAGACAGCCTAATAATGCGCCGCGATCGCAAACGTACTATTACAGTAATGGCCGATAATAATGTATTAGGGGATGAAACACCTGCAAAACTATTTGCCCGTATTCGCGGCCCAATAGAGAACATGGAACTACCACGTGGTTACCAACTAGAATGGGGCGGCGAGTTTGAGTCATCAAGCAAGGCGCAAAAAGCAATATTTGGCTCATTACCGCTGGGTTATTTAGCGATGTTTGCAGTCACGGTATTACTTTTTAACTCACTTAAACAGCCACTTGTTATTTGGGCAACTGTGCCTTTGGCTATTATTGGTGTAAGCGCGGGCTTGTTAGCAATGAATGCGCCGTTTAGCTTTATGGGGCTACTTGGTTTGTTAAGCTTAAGCGGTATGCTAATTAAAAACGGTATTGTATTAGTTGATCAAATAAATCTTGAATTAAGGGAAGGTAAATCGCCCTATGAAGCCGTGTTTGACTCTGGTGTGAGCCGTGTACGACCGGTTGCAATGGCAGCTATAACCACTATTTTGGGTATGATCCCGCTGTTATTTGACGTATTTTTTCAGTCAATGGCGGTAACAATAATGTTTGGTTTGGGCTTTGCTACCATACTAACCCTCATTGTAGTGCCAGTACTTTACACGGTTATATTTAGAATTGATTACGAGCCACGTAAGTAGTTAAACATATAATCGGTTAACATTAAAAATGCCACTGGCTCAAGGTCAGTGGCATTTTTATTTAATACCGATGAAAAAAGAAAGGCTACATATTTAGTTGTTAAGAAACTAACCGCAACACTTCTTATATTTTTTGCCGCTACCACATACACAAGGTGCGTTACGCTCTGGTACTTTATCAAATACTTGTGGTGTTGACTTACTAAGCGCAAAGTCTAGTTCGCGAATATCTTCTGGTACGTCTGCTTTAACTTCAATTGAAGCAAACAGCGAATGCTCTTCTAGTATTGCTTCTATTTCTGATTGTCGTTCAGCTGAGTTTACAATTAGCGTTAACGGGTGCAACTCTGTGCCTACCTTTGCAGTACGATTTGGCGCAAATCCATTACTGTTATTTTTACCCATTATGTCGGGCTTACCCATAAAGAAAAATTTTGACATGTTACTTCTATAACCTTTCTACATTATTAAGACGGCGCATCTTAACAGCTTACCCAAAATATAACTAAGGTGTACTTGCTAATGCACAATATAAATCAGGCTTTAGCGTATATACGCCTAATATAGCGACATAATAAGGCCATTTAATGGATTTAGGCAAAATTTAAATTCGAAATATAGTAAAATTATAATGACTCAACTTAGTGGCGTTTTAGTATCTAACTCAATATTATGGAAAAGCATTGGAAAACTTTAAAATTGCAGTACTAATAGCAGGCAGTCTTTTTATAATTTTTGGTTATTTACGCTTTATAACTGACGATAATGGTAACGTGAACTTAAACAACTACCGTTTTACAGGGGGCATATTACTGGTTATTTCCGGTATGGTTGATGGCACACACGACCTTGTTAAGCGCCTGCGCTCTAAAAAAGCATTATCGGCGATTACAATTTATTTAGGTATACTCTTATTTTACATTGGCTTTAGCATTCAATAGCTAAACATTAAGCGCTAATTTGGGCTTTATACAAGCAGCATTTTATAAGTGAATCCCCTGTGACCTTTAAACAACTATTCAACAGCGCCTTATTACTTTTAGTAACAGCACCTCCGCTGGTTTTACTTGCATGGGATGAACAAGCCGATCCCGCTTTTATCCCCAACGGTATATATAACACCTTAACATTTACGTTATTTCCAATAATGACGATCGTGTTATCGGTTGCTTTATTTAGGCACCTATATAAAAAATACAATAATAACTTTGAATTTAAACATACGGTTAAAGATTATATTGTTGAGCACGGGAAATTCCGTTCAGTATTTATACCAATCGGTTTACCTATTTTAATTTACTTATGGTTGTGGACGTCAGTATGTATTTCAGTAAAGTTACTGGCTAATAAATACGGCGATAATATATGGCAGCAAGAATATCAGTTACTCGAAGTAGGTACTTGCCCAGCGGATTATGAATACAGTTGCGCAAAACTGACTGTACTGGATTTAAAAAGCTATAAAAAGCACACTTTTAGATGGTATTTAGATAAAGGTAGATTGGTGAGTTTGCAAAATAACAACGTAAACTTAGTGGGCGTTAAAAGCCCACTTGGTAATATAGTACAAGAAATACAGTGGTAGTAGAATACCACTTAGCTGCACATTATTTTTTTAGACTGAGAATACGGTCCGAGCTTGGTTTTGAGTCTGATTTAGCATTAGACGACTTGTTCTCTTTAATGCTTTTTGGCTTACCCACATACGTTGTAGAACGCTTTTGGTAAGGAGTATTACTGCGCTCATTTTTGCGCTCTGTGTTAGCGTTGCTGCGCTCAGAGTTACGATTTGTATTTCGCTCAGTACTACGCTCATTATTTCGATCACCATTATTAAAGCGTCGTGGGTTTTCGCCCTGAAAATCGCGTTTTTTAGGTGCTAAAGGTACATTATTTTCTGATTGCTTATTAGTATCAAGCGAATGCTCTTGGGTTTTACCAGAATCAGAAATTGAATCGTTTATTTGCGCCATTTCAATATCTGATAGATGACGCCATTGCCCTACTTTTAAACCTTTAAGTGTTACGTTCATTATGCGCGTACGTTTTAAGGTTACAACTTCGTAGCCTAAGTATTCACACATGCGGCGTATTTGACGGTTTAAACCTTGAGTAAGTACTATTTTAAATTCTTTGGGGCCACTTTGCGTTACTTTACATTCTTTAGTAACGGTATCTAAAATAGGCACACCATTCGCCATTTTTGTAACAAACTGACGATTAAGCGGTTTATCTACCGTAACAACGTATTCTTTTTCGTGATTATTGCCCGCACGTAAAATTTTATTAACGATATCGCCTTCGTTAGTTAAAAATATAAGCCCTTCAGACGGTCTATCTAAGCGCCCTATTGGGAATATACGCGTAGGATAATTTACCGCGCGAATAATATTACTTTGAATTTTACTTTCGGTAGTACACGTTATACCAACGGGTTTATTGTAGGCAATGTAAACGCGCTTTGGCGTGGCTTTAAGAGGCTTACCATCAATTAATACAACATCGGTAGCGGCTACTTTTACGCCCATTTCTGGTGAGTAGCCATTAACGCTGACACGACCTTGCTCAATATATTTATCGGCTTCGCGGCGTGAACAAAATCCTGTTTCACTAATAAATTTATTTAAACGTTTTAATTCGGTCATGGCACTTATAGCGTAGTAATTTTTAAGGCGAGTAGTGTAAACCACCCACACTATTTTTTCGCCCCTAATTTACTATTTATAGGCGTTTAAGCACTAATTTTTACTTTAGTTAATTTACGCCATACACATTCAAGCGGACCTTGATTAAAATAGCGGCTGTATAAAAAGGTAAATATGAGCTGCAGCGCAACTAATGCCGTTGCAACTAACCAATAGTCAATACGATCAAAACTGAGCACCCAGTGGGTAAATAGCACTTTATATAACAACAGTTGTATGAGTGTTTGGCTAATATATAAAGTAAATGCTAAGCGCCCTGCTTGTTGAATAAGCTTGCCTACGTGTGCGCTGTTATTGCAAAATTTAACAATTAAATGAATATACAGCGTAGCCATACCTAGGGCCGCAAACATATTTACAAATTCTTGCACCCCATATCCTAAACTGCCATTAAGCTGTGATGCATAAAGCCTGATTCCACAAAAAATAAGGGTCATTACACCGCAAACTATTAATTGCTGAGTAGTTAAGCCTTTACTAAAAACGCCTTGTTTATATAAATAAATGCCAATGAGCATAAGGCCCACGCACATCCACATTGTCATTATTGGCACCATAACAAGCATCAATGTGTTCATAGCGAGGTTACTAATAAAGTAATCAATATAGTGTGGGTTATATAAATCTATAAACTGTGCTGTATCGCGGTAAATTATTTCATCGGGTACGCTAGATACAATAAGCACTGTAGCTACACCCGATAACAAAATAAACTCAAGTCCTCTTTTTAAAAGAACAGTGCTATCACTCTCTAAATATTTAATAACAAACCAGCCAGATACACCGTAAACAAATAAAATATCACCTGCCCAAAGTAAAAAACCATGCGCTAAACCAAAGAGGATTAACCAATAGAGCCTGCTTTTTAACTGCAATTCAGACTTATAACGTTGCCACTGAATGTAAAGTCCGGCACCAAAAAGCAAACTAAACAGCGTTCTAAAACGCCCGTCTACAAACAAGCTGCTAAAGGTATGAATAATTGAGTCGCTAACAGGAGGATTAGTTAAAGAGGTATACCCGTATTCAAAAAGGCCGAAGGCGTAAGCATTCATGTAAACTAGGCCAAGTACGGCAACGCCGCGAATAAAGTCCATATTATAATTGCGCATTAAAGCTATTATCCGTTAAATATTATTCTTATAACTGTCAGCCCAATCGACTGACTGCTGGTAAAGTGGAGGAAGTATAGCACTGTCTATATTTAGCAAAAGTACAGCTTGTTCAAGTGCCCACCAGCTTCCTGTTTCGTATGCTTTAACAACGTTTAAAATATAATAAAGTGTGTTTTTATCCCCTAATAATGCCGTTTTTATTTCATCAGGGAAAGGTAGCTTTTCAACAAGCAAGCTCATTGGTTGATCAAGGATTGCATCTAGCAGTGAAAATAACCCAGTTAAAAATGCTTCGCCTGACTGGCTTTTATTAACCTTTTTTGCTAACAACTCACAAAAACGAGCACGTACAACACACACTTGCATTAGCTCTGCAGGCTTTTTACCCGCTGTATGAGCAGTAACAATAAGGCTCACAAACTTTTTAAGGCGTTCATGGCCTAAATACACAAGCGCTTGCTTTAATGACGATATTTGGCTTTGTATAGGAAAAACACCACTGTTAATTAAACGCAACAATTTATATGCAAGTGCAGCATCAAGCTCAAATAGTCCAGATATAGTTTTTATATCTGGACTTGTTTTCATTATTTCGGCGTAAATAGCGACGACTAAACCATAGTTATAGTCAATGTCATTTTGTTTGATCATGGTGGGTTTTGCAAAAAAATAGCCTTGAAAATAATCAAACCCCATATCAAAGGCGAGCTTATAGTCTTCTTGTGTTTCTATTTTTTCGGCTAGTATTTTTATTTGTTTATGCGCTTGTAACTTATTAATTATGGGCTGTATTTCGCTAAGAGGTGTAATCGCAATATCAAATTTAATGAGCTTCACAAGCTTTAAAAAACGATCCCACTGTGGTTTATATACAAAGTCATCGAGTGCGAGTTTGTAGTTACTATGAAATAAACCTCGGCACAGTTCATAGTTATCGTCGGTGGGTTCTATGGTTTCGAGTAACTCAATCACAACGTCTTGGCATGGTAGGAAAGCACATAAATCGAGCTTTAATGATTCTGGTCCTATATTAATAAGCGCTTTTTTGCCTGATGTAATATGGCGTGTACCTAAATTTAATTGATTTTCCATAATAAGCCTTGCTGTTGCTTGGCCTTCTGCAATATCTGGAAAATAATTTTTTGGACTATCACGAAAAAGTAGCTCATAGGCTACTACTTTTTTACTTCGATTGAATATTGCTTGCCTTGCAACAAATACAGACACATTACCTACTTCTTAGTTTTTATATAATACTAAGTAATTAAACCCTAAGCAGGTACATTTGTCACTAAACTTTAAAGTACAGCAACGATTTACCGGTATAAGGTTGTTATATAATCAGTTGCCACTTGTGGCCACGAAAAACGCATTTTCTCTGCGCTGTGCTTAATTTTATGCCACTTTTTAGGATTTTGCTTTTTAATTAAGAGAGTTTCGTCTAAACAGCTAATTAAATTACTCGTTTGCGTTGCTAACGTATCTCCATTAAAGCTAAAACCATTTTCGTGGTGTTTAACTGTATCTTTTAATCCGCCAACACTGTGAACTAAACACGGTTGCCCCGCACGCATTGCTAGCATTTGGCTAATACCACAAGGCTCAAACGAGCTTGGCATTAAAAATAAGTCACCTAGCTGATACATTAAATCGCCAACACCTTGACCATAGCCCTTCAAAAATAAAAGATTAGAATTACGCGCCATTGCTTTGGTAAATATGCTTTCGAGTTCTTTGTCACCCGAACCTAGAATAATAAGTCTGCCGTTATGTTCATTAATGACTTGGCACACTTTATCAATAGCTAAAGCCTCATTAACCTGCTGGCACAATAACAACACTTTTTGCTCTGTAAGTCGGCCAACGCTTGTGACTAATGGGCCATTATTAACCGTTGCTTTAAATTGCTGTAGTCGTTGGTGGGCAATATAGTAGCCGCTTTGTAACTGCTCGCTATTTGCCATCCAAGTAAATAAAGTATTCTCTGCTTGGCTATAAAAATCAGCGAGAGTTGCTCCTTCAAGTGCATTGCTTGGATATTCGCAGCCATTTAAAATACCGACAAGCTTACCTTGGCTTGCTGCATTTTGCAGATCTTGCTCAAGCCCTTCGCCACCAAAAAAACCATGCTCGTAATTACTAGGTTCAAGAACCTCTTGGCTGTAGGTTGGTGATACAACATGTATTTTATCGCACAGATTTATTGCACTGCGCATAGGATTAAAGCAATGAGGGTAACGCGGGTCGCATAGTTGCTGGCCATTATAACTAAGTGACGGAAACCATGCCTCTAAGCTTGAGTCGTCGTGTTTAAAAGGTCTTATACCTTGCAGTGCAATATTATGCACTGTGTAGGCAATGGGTAAGGTATTAAGTGAGCTATAACGTGGCTCAAACTTAAGTAAAACTGCAACGCAGGCGCTGTGCCAATCATGTAAATGTAGCGCTGTAGGGCGCTTTAATACACCTTGTAATAATGCTTCGCAGACAGCTGCATTAAATAAAGCAAATTTTGTCGCGTCGGTAGCAAAAGGCCTCCCCGGTGCATCGTTACAATATACACTGCCTGATTCACTAAATAGCGGGTGGCTAATAACAATTTGGCTTACATTATTTTGGGCTTGTTGTACTTTAAAAATGGTTAATACATGGGGTTGAGCATTAAATGCAACGGTTACTTCACCTATATAAATACGCTCAAGCGGCTCAAACCCGTAGTCAGGAATAACAACGTCAACCGTTATACCTTGTTTTGCGAGTGCCCTTGGCGCATCGCGTACTACATCTGCCACACCGCCTACTTTTGCGCCTGGTAACGCGTCATTTTCTGCTGCAACCATTAATACATGCATTAATTTACTACTTCCTTTAACCTGTGTGGGCTTGCTCATAAATGAGCAAGCTTTGTTGTCGTGCTTAATATTTAACGTGTTTTACGCTAGCTTTTTATTCTCACGCGCTTGGCGCTCTAACTTTTTTGCAAGCTCAGTGAGCATATCACGAGTAACAAGAACGATGCCTTTCTTAGATACTCTAAAGCCGTTTTCTTCATCTGTTTTTTTGTCAAAACCGATTTCGAGACCTGCCGGTATTTCACAGCTCCTATCTATAATCGCACGCTTAATTTTACAACCTCGATTTATAACCGCACCGGGTAAAATTACCGACTGCTCAATGGTACAAAATGAGCGAACGTGGACATTAGAAAACAAGAGTGACTTTCTAACCGCAGAGCCCGAAATAATACACCCACCCGACACAGTTGAGTCTAATGCCATACCGCGCCTATCTTCGTCATCAAAAATAAACTTAGCAGGTGGTAGTTGCTCTTGATATGTCCATATTGGCCACGTTGGGTCGTATAAATCAAGTTGTGGTTCTGGCATTACCAATTCCATATTAGCCTCCCAGAACGAATCTAGCGTACCTACATCGCGCCAATAAGGCTGCCCTTCTTGGTTTGGATCTCTAAATGGGAAAGCAAATACATTATGCTCTTCTATAATTGCTGGAATAATATCGTGACCAAAATCTCGGCCAGAGCCTTCATTCTCAGAATCTTTTTTAAGTTGCTCAAACAAAAATTCAGTATTAAAAATGTAATTACCCATTGATGCTAAACATGTACCTGGCTTGCCGGGTACGGAGCTCGGCATTGCTGGTTTTTCATCAAAACGACACACTCTGTTTTCTTCATCAACGGTCATTACACCAAACGTATCTGCGGCTTCCTCTACGGGCACTTCAATACAACACACTGTCATATCTGCGCCCTTTTGCACATGTTCAGCTAATAAAGCGCCATAGTCCATGCGATACACATGATCTCCAGACAAAATCATCACATATTTAGGAAGCTCGTGGCGAATAATATCTATGTTTTGAAAAACAGCATCTGCGGTTCCACAGTACCAATCATCACCTTGGCGCTGAGATGCAGGTAGTATTTCAACCGACTCACCAAGCTCTTTTTTAAAGTGGCCCCACGCGCGGTTTACATGGCGAATTAATGAATGTGATTTATATTGTGTAGCAATACCAACACGTCTCACACCCGAGTTAATGCAGTTTGATAGTGGAAAATCGATAATTCGATGCTTACCACCAAAGTAAACTGCTGGCTTTGCTCGCCAATCGGTTAACTCATGCAGGCGAGAACCGCGACCACCTGCCAGTATTAACGCGTAAGTTTCTCTGGTTAGGCTACTTATGTAGCGATTTGCATAATTAGGCATAATACTCTCTCCATTTAGTCTAGGCTGTTAGTGGCATGGCTTTTAGTTGTCGTTAAGTCTGTTTCACTAATATTGAGGGGTTCTAAATGCCAAATATCTTCACTGTATTGGCTTATGGTTCTGTCACTTGAAAACATACCACTGGCTGCCGTATTTAAAATACTCATTTGTGTCCAGTAGGTTTGATCTGCGTAAGCTTTATCAACTTCTTTTTGAGCTGCTACATAACTTTCAAAATCGTGTGCAACAAGCCATGGATCGTGTGGGCTCTTAATTGCATTTGTAATATCGTCAAATAAGCATGGTTCAAACAAGTTAAAATGGCCGCTTTCGAGTAGTTGCATTACATTATTTAAATC
The DNA here is from genome assembly GCF_011378625.1 of Pseudoalteromonas sp. c7(2019). NCBI lineage: Bacteria > Pseudomonadati > Pseudomonadota > Gammaproteobacteria > Alteromonadales > Pseudoalteromonadaceae > Pseudoalteromonas > Pseudoalteromonas sp. c7(2019). The sequence goes on from NZ_WTKS01000017.1 coordinate 15,711, forward strand.
GCTATTTTGCGCGATTAAATGCTCAGGATTGTAACGTGACTTAATATCATCAATTTGATGAGCTTGTGCCCCAAACAAAAAGAAGTTGTCTGCACCAACGGCGTCTCTAATTTCAATGTTTGCACCATCCAGCGTGCCGATCGTCAATGCACCATTCATCATAAACTTCATGTTGCCAGTACCAGACGCTTCTTTGCCTGCGGTAGATACTTGCTCTGACAAATCGGTTGCAGGACAAATAACTTCCATAGCGGTTACGTTGTAATTAGGTAAAAAGGCGACGCGTAAATACGGGGCTGCTAACGGATCTTTATTTATAACTTCTGCCACGTTATTAATAAGCTTAATAATTTTTTTAGCCATGTAATAACCCGGTGCAGCTTTACCACCTAATAAAACACAGCGAGGAACAAGCCCTTGGGTATCACCACGGCGAATACGGTCATATAAATGAATCACATGAAGTATGTTTAATAGCTGACGTTTGTATTCGTGGATACGTTTTACTTGTACGTCAAACATCATCGATACGTCAAAATCAACATCGCAGCGCGCTTTAACTAAATCAACTAAACGCTGTTTGTTTTCGCGTTTAGCATTTTGCCATTGCCCATGAAATGCTTTGTCATCGTAAAAACGACGTAGATCGCTAATTGTTGAAAAGTTTTTAACCCAGTCATGACCAATTTTTTCGCTGATTAATTTACTTAAAACGGGATTACAATGTGCAAGCCAACGTCTTGGTGTAACACCATTTGTTTTGTTATTAAACTTATCTGGCCACAGTGCGTAAAACTCTTTAAATAAACCCGCTTTTAACAGTTCGGTATGCAGTGCTGCTACGCCATTTACCGAGTAACTACCTACAATGGCTAAGTAAGCCATACGAATTTGCGGCTCATCGCCCTCTTCAATCAACGACAATGCACGCTGTTTATTAACATCACCCGGCCATTGCTGTGCAACTTGTGCTAAAAAGCGTGCGTTTATCTCGTAAACTATTTCTAAAATGCGTGGTAATAATTTTGAAAACAACGAAACAGACCACTTTTCAAGCGCTTCAGGAAGTAGCGTATGGTTTGTGTAGGCCATTGTTTTAGTAGTGATTTGCCAAGCATCGTTCCAATCAAGTTCGTAATCATCAATTAAAATACGCATCAGCTCTGCAACAGCAATACTTGGGTGTGTATCGTTTAACTGAAAAACATGAAAATCAGCAAAGTCGCTAAAGTTCTCGCCATGTTGGGAAACCCACTGATCAACTACGTCTTGAATACTCGCAGATGATAAAAAGTATTGTTGGCGCAATCTAAGCTCTTTACCATTTTCGCTGCTGTCGTTTGGATACAGCACCATGGTAATTTGTTCAGCTAGGTTTTTTTGTGCGACGGCTTCTGAGTAACTGCCTGCATTAAATTCGGTCAAATTAAATTCATCTGTCGCTTCTGATTTCCATAAGCGTAGCGTATTTACAATATTGTTTTTATAACCTGGAACAGGTACATCGTAAGGTACAGCTAATACATCTTGTGAACTCATCCATTGACGATGCTCTCGGCCGAATTTATCCGTGTAACTTTGCACGTAGCCGCCAAATTTCACACGTTTTGCATGCTCTGGCGCGCTTAGCTCCCATGGGTGCCCTTCGCGCAGCCAGTTATCTGGTTGCTCAATTTGGTTACCATCTTTAATTGATTGGTTAAACATGCCGTATTCGTAACGAAGGCCATAACCAATGACAGGTAACGCTAGACTTGCACAGCTATCTAAAAAACAAGCAGCTAGGCGGCCTAAACCACCGTTACCTAAACCTGCGTCGTGCTCAGCATCTTCAAGCGTTTCTACTGTTGTGCAGTATTCTTGTAATGCAGCAGCAACTTGGTCGTCTAAATCTAGGTTTAGTATTGCATTACCCAGCGCACGTCCCATTAAAAATTCAAGAGAAAGGTAAGCCGTTTTGCGGCGTTTCTCTTGCTTAATTTGTTGATTCGTTTCTCTGCAGCGGGCAACAAGTCTGTCGCGAATAGTCAGCGCTAAAGCATGGTATAAATACAGTCTTGATTCGCCGACCTTATCGCGACCTAGGGTATAATAAAAATGCCGTGTTAAGTCATCTTTAAGCGTACTTTCATCTATAACAGGACCTTCTTGCCAGCCCTTTACTACACACACTTGTTCACTTTGTTTAGCCATGACTTACATCCTCTAAATTAGCACTAAAAACCCAACTACTTTGTGCTGAAATTTCAACCATCGCATCTTCATTACTACTCACAGATGCATTATTTACACTTGATAAAACCATTTGCCACGGCGCATTAATAGGCGAAGGCGGCATTTGGCAAAAAACTGTTTTTTTACTGGCATTAAATACCATCAGTAATGCATGATTGTTTTGCTTATCAAGTAAGCTATACATTAAAAACTGTCTGGTATCTTCATGCCAATGAGCGTCGGTCATGGTTTTACCTTGTTCAGTAAACCACTTAACGGTAAAACGCTCGTCTATATCATCTAAAAATACACTGTGTTTGAACGCACTGTGCGCGCGTCTAATTTTTAAAGCATCGTCAATAAATCGTGTTAACGAATGATTAAGCTGAGAATCTTTCCAGGCAAGCCAGCTAGTGCGATTATTTTGGCAATAAGCATTGTTATTACCCCCTTGAGAGTGCGCCATTTCGCTGCCAGCGGCAATCATGGGAACACCTTTTGAGAATATCAAAGTAAGCAAAAAGTTCTTTTGTTGTTGCAAACGCAGTACGTTTATTTTTGAGTCACTGGTAAAGCCTTCTACTCCACAGTTGAACGAGTGATTTGCACTGTGCCCATCTCTGTTTTGCTCACCATTGGCTTCGTTATGCTTTTCTTCATAACTCACTAAATCGGCAAGCGTGAAACCATCATGACTCGTTATAAAGTTAATGCTATTAAGTGGTCCACGTTGGCTGTGCTCAAAAATATCAAACGATCCATGCAAACGTTTTGCAACGTTGGCAATTATGCCCGTTTCACTTTGCCAAAAACGTCTAATTACATCGCGGTATTGATCGTTCCATTCTCGCCATGGCGGCGGAAACGCCCCAAGTTGATAGCCGCCAGGACCTATATCCCAAGGTTCACTTATTAGCTTAACCTTATTAAGCACAGGGTCTTGGGCTACTGCTTGTAAAAAAGTATGTGCAGAGCTAAAGCCTGCTTTTGAGCGCCCTAAAATGGTCGCTAAATCAAACCTAAATCCATCAACTCCCATTACCTCAACCCAATAACGAAGGCTATCAAGTACAAGTTGCAGTGTTTTAGGGTGATCAATATTTATGGTATTCCCACAGCCGGTATCGTTTATATATACATTAGGCTGACCCTCTACTGTGCGGTAATACGCTAAGTTATCAAAGCCTCTTAGCGATAATATAGGGCCATCGGCCCCCGCCTCTGCGGTATGGTTATAAACAACATCTAAAATAACTTCTATGTCGGCAGCATGAAGCTCGCGCACCATTTGCTTAAACTCGTTTATATCGTCGTTTACTAAATAGTCTTTATGAGGGGTAAAAAAGTTAAGCGTGTTATAACCCCAATAGTTTTGCAGCCCTTTTCCTGTTAAAAATTGCTCACTAATAAAAGAATGAACAGGTAAAAGCTCAACTGCTGTAACGCCAAAGCTTTGTAAGTGCTCAATAAAGCTTGGGTGACTTAACCCTAAAAACTTTCCTTGTAGAGATTTAGGTATTTTAGGATGACGACACGTTGTGCCTTTAACATGGCACTCGTAAATAACCGTGTTTGACCAACGGTGGTTTGGCTTTTTATGCGCATACAACGTAGGGGGTGCTACTTTTGACTTAGGTATATCAATCGCATTATTTACGGTGCTTTTAGTGCCAATTGGCATTTGCCCATAATGGCGTTCGCTCCATGTAAACTCACCAAACAAGTCTTTTGCGTATGGGTCTATCAGTAGTTTATTTTCGTTAAATAGTTGACCATTTTTAGGGTTATATTCACCCTCAACTCTAAAGCCATAAAGTGCGCCGGCGCTTAATGGCGAAATATGAATACTCCAAATACCCCCTTCGTTAATATTCATCGCCATTTTTAGAATTTCTGAATGGCCACTTTTATCAAACAAACACACATAGGCTTGGCTTGCACCTGGCGCATAAAGCGCGAAGTTAACCCCATTATTAATAACACTAGAACCTAGCGGTTCTACATTACCGGGGGCTACATCAAATTGGTTACTCATCATCAACCTTTTGTAAGTAAATAGTTGTTAAGCCACCAATGGCAATTGAAATACTGTGTTTAAAGCCATGATTTGATTCATTTATTGCCTGAACTATCTGCGATGAATCTTTAGTTACTTCAACGCCAGAGCCAAAAAACTGAGTATCGTCTGTATTTAAAATAACTTTATAACGCCCTTTACTCGGTACGCCAATAACGTAGTTTTCATATGACGCGGGGGTAAAATTAGCAATAACAACCACAAAGTCTTTTGCGTTTTTAGCATAGCGAACAAAACTTAAAATACTCTGCTGATTATTATTGTTATCTATCCAGGTAAAACCAGCCGCGCTCGAATCTAACTCATACAACGCGGGTTGGTTTTTATAAACGGTATTGAGCGCTTTTACGGTGTGCTTTATACCGTTATGGCTTTGGTGCTCAAGTAAATGCCAATCGATAGAATGATCGTGTCCCCACTCTTTTCGCTGTGCAATTTCACCGCCCATAAACAAGAGTTTTTTACCCGGGTGTGCCCACATAAATGCGTAGTAAGCGCGTAAATTTGCAAATTTCTGCCAATCATCGCCTGGCATTTTTTCAATTAACGATCCTTTACCGTGTACTACTTCATCGTGGCTTAATGGCAATATATAGTTTTCACTAAAAGCGTATACCATCGAAAAAGTCATTTCGTGATGATGATGCTGACGGTATAAAGGGTCATGCTGCATGTAATGCAAACTATCGTTCATCCAACCCATATTCCACTTATAGCCAAAGCCTAAGCCGTTGTGATCAACACTTTGGGTGACGCCCGGCCACGCTGTTGACTCCTCAGCCACCATCATAATGCCTGGGTTGTTTTTATAGCTGCGCATATTGACTTGCTTTAGGCACTCAATCGCACCTAAGTTTTCGCGCCCGCCGTAACAATTAGCAATCCACTCGCCTTCTTTTCGGCTGTAATCTAAATACAACATAGAAGCTACGGCATCTACACGCAGACCATCTAAACCAAATTGATGTAACCAATACATAGCATTTGAAATCAAAAAGCTTTTAACTTCAGGGCGGTCGTAGTTATAAATGTAGGTATTCCAATCAGGATGAAAACCTTGGCGCTTATCGGCATGTTCATATAAATGGGTGCCATCGAATCGATGTAAGCCATGCGGATCGCTGGGAAAATGCCCAGGCACCCAATCAAGTAAAATACCTAAATTAGCTTTGTGGCATTGCTCTACAAAGTATTTAAAGCTGTTGTAATCGCCAAAACGGCTGGTAGGTGCAAATAAACCAACAGGCTGATACCCCCACGAACCATCAAACGGGTATTCACTTATTGGCATAAGTTGAAGGTGGGTAAAATTCATTTCAAGGGCGTAGCTAACCAGTTTGTCAGCAAGCTCTGTGTAACTTAAATAGCGGTTGTTTTCAGCGCGTTGCCATGAGCCTAAATGCACTTCATAAATACTAATTGGCGCATCAATATGATTACGCTTTTGTCGGTTTTGAAGTGCCTGAGCGCCGAGCGTTATAGGTTCTGGTTTATACTGCAGTACACTTGCAGTACCCGGGGCTTGTTGCATTTTAAATGCATAGGGGTCGGCTTTTTCGAGTACTTCTCCACTTTGAGCGGTAATTGCAAATTTGTAGCACATGTCGGCTTTAAGGCCTGGTACGAATAGCTCCCATACACCACTTGCAGGATGAAAACGCATAAAGTGGCGATTAGCTTGCCAAAAATTAAACTCACCAATAATAGAGACACTTGCAGCATTAGGCGCCCATACACAAAAGCGCACACCCTCTACATTTTGTTGAGTGCTAAAATGTGCACCAAAATGAGAGTACGCATGTTCAAGGCTGCCTTCGTTAAATAAATACATTGCCTCTGCATCAAGTGTGCTTTCAAAGCTGTATTCATCATAAAAGGTAGTGCTGCTATTTGTGTACTGAGCAATGCATTGATAAGGCGCAGTGGGCAGCGCATCAACTTTGACTATAAATAAGTCACTTTGTTGGTAGCGCTGCGCCTTAATACTTTTATTGTTTAATGTAACACTCACACTTATTGCACAAGGTAAGTAAAAACGAATTTCAACCTCAGCATCCGTTTTATGTGCCCCTAAAAAGCTAAATGGGTCTTTAAATCGTCCGGTATTTAATGCATGTACTTGTGCATCGTAACTATTTTCATGTACTGAGCTGTCCTGTAATGAATTAGCAAGCTTTGAGCTGTCCTGCGCTGAAGATTTTTTATTAATTGTACTGCTCATTTAACCTTTCCTTATTGAATCGATTGCAGCTAAAAGTGAGCCATTTTTAGTAAAAATTTCTTCACTGGTATGCGTTAATACACGTCGCCAATTAGGATATTCTTTATCTGTCCCGGGGATATTAACCGGATACTTCTGCTCATCTAAGTCATCTATTTGTATTGCAAATAAACGCGATTGAGAGCCTGCTAAACACAATGCAAGTGCGTTATATACTTCGACTGAATTACTATGTAATAGAAGCTCGGTTGTATTGGTATGGCGATTAATAAATCGTAGTATCCTATGTTGCTCTTCTATTCGTTGTTGCTTTAATTGCTCGTATTCATTGCAAGTAATAAGCTTGTATTGTTGCTTAATATTTAAATCAGCATGCTGCCACCAACCTGTAAAAGGCGGTACATCATGATTGGCTATCATTAACAAACACTGTGTTGCTAGCTCATCAGTCGATAAAAACTCACCACTGTGTTGTTTTTCAAAATAAAATAAGCTGTTAGAAAAAATACCGCTAGATGCCAAAGCCTGCCTTACCTCTGGCGGCACAACGCCTAAATCTTCTCCAATAACAATACTCTGATTAATATGTGATTCAATTTTTAAAATGGCGAGTAAGTGCTCAAACGGGTAGTAAACATAACAGCCATCTTGTTCACTATTGCTTTCAAAGCACCACCATAGGCGCCTAATAGCCATTACGTGGTCAATTCTAAGTCCACCTACATTTTGCATGTTTGCGCGAATGAGCGAGCGATAGAATTGGTAGTGATTATTACTAAGACTTTGAGGATTTAGTGCTGGAAGCCCCCAGTTTTGGCCAGCTTCGGCCCATGGATCTGGTGGAGCACCTACACTTGCACCTTGGCTAAACAGTGGCTTTTGATTTTTAAACTCGGCCCCATCACCCGCACAACCAACAGCTAAATCATTGATTAAGCCAATAGCCATACCTCGCTCTGCACAACTTTGTTGACACAGTGCCAATTGCGTATGCGCTTGCCACTGCAGGTAATAATCAAATGTTAAGTTATCTGATTCGAGGGTATTTAACGTAGTTGAATGAGTATTACAAAAATCAGTAAACGCTTGGCGACGCTCATCACTTGCCGTTAATTCAAACTGATTATAAAGCGCTTCAAATAACGCATACTTTATATGGCTTACATTTTCATAATCTATAAATTGATCATTACTTTTTATAAGTGTAATTACATCGTCTCGTTGCATGAGGTCATGCAGAACTGTGTTATTTTGTGCGTCTTCGCTTAATACTATAGAAATATAAAGAGGGTTTAATAAAGCCCGACTACTAGGGCTATAAGGGCTTGCACGCTCTGGCATATCAGCAAATAACAAATGCAGTGGATTAAGTAATATGTAATCCATATTTTGCGAGCTGCATAATTTTGTAAGCGTTAGTAAATCGTCAAAGTCGCCAATACCTAAATGCGCTTTATTTTTTAATGTGTAAAGCTGAATAGATAACCCTGTGCGCTTTGTGTCTTCAACTTGATAGACTTGCTCAGGCACGCACCAAATTTGTGTAATAGCGTGTTGCTCACCTACCTGAACATTAGCGTCATGATAGCCAATTGGCATAGTTTCTATGGGTAGTGCCAGCTCAATATAGCGAACGCCATGTAAGTAATATTCACCTGTAACTGCCAAATTATAAAGGTTCTCAACCGCTATATTAATCCCAAGAGAAGGGACATTAATGTTGGCGGCTAAATACTGCTGACGTTCGTCTATACGAAGCTTTAAAGCGCATTTTTTTTGGTCAACCAAACTCACACTGGGTACTAAATCCAGCCAAAGCGATGCATCTAAATCATAAGTTAGTTGAGTTATTTCGGCTTCGTTATTTGTATCAACACCGCAACATTGCAAAGCACGTTTACGCGTGTCTTCGCTAAAAAACACCTGTTCACCTGTATACTTAGTGAATTCAAAGCCAATACCATGCAGGTAAAACAACTGCGAAAGAGCATCCATTGAATCGCCTTAATTAATGCGTTGAGTATTTACTATGCTGTTTTCTGTGCCAAATGTATTGCCAATATAACCATCAGCTTGGTGGTCGTTATCCCAAATGTCTCCATTTATTAAATAACGAAAGTGAAATTGTTGATCGATAGGTAAGCGTTGTTTAAATTTAAACACACCTTGTTTTTTATTAAGCTTCATTGGCACAGGTTGCCAATCATTAAATTCGCCTAATAAGCAAACTTCTTCTGCCTCTGGATGAGAAAATTCAAAGGTTACTTCAGCTTCATCTTTTGTTTTAAAAAAACGTTTATTCAACATAGCAGGCTCCAACTAAACCAAAAAGGGTACTTAATCTTTGCCACAGGCCATACAACTAAACAAAAAGGCGATGTGGATTCCATTCAAAATCATTAAACACGTTGTAAGTTAACCAAAACTTTATTTACGCATTATTACAGTGCAACAATTCATTTTTTCTGCACTTAAAAAGTGCGGTTAGTATATAAACAATCTTTTTTAAAAAGCTCAGTAGTACAGAGCAATATTTGAACCAACTAAGCGTACATCACATATTATTTATTTAATCGAATTTAAAGTTAAATAATCCAAAAGTATTGCCTAAATTTATAAAATTCTTTTGTTCTGTACTTTCATCAGCGATAATACACAGCATCTTAATACTCTGAAATATCATAATTTTCATGTTGAAAAAAAGCATTTTAATAACTATAGCCATCATCTTTTTAATAATAGCCACACTTGTTGGTTCTTCAATCTATACCCTTTATAGTAAAAAAGAAATCTCAGTTGATCCTAAATTAAAAGAAATCTCAGGTATTGAATTTGATAAACAAAAACGTCTATGGGCTATTAACGACGGAGGCAACGAACCCAAGCTTTACCGCCTTAACAAAGATGGTTCTATCGCCAAAGAAATTTTGGTTGAAAACGCTAAAAACATTGATTGGGAAGACATGACCCAGAACAAATTTGGGCACTTTTTTTTAGGGGATTTTGGTAATAACAAAAATGATCGTAGATGGCTCACTATTTATAAAATAGAAAACCCTATAGATATAAAAACAAACACAACCCAAGCCGAAATAATTAAGTTTACCTACCCTGAAATGGATGGCAGTCCAATAAAACCCAATGACCGCAATTTTGATTTAGAAGCATTTGTAGCACTAGGTCGTCATTTATATTTATTTACTAAAAACCGCACAGAACCTTTCGATGGTATTACTAAAGTGTATAAAGTGGGCGATCATGCAGCAAATTTTGATGCTGAGCTAATTGACTCTTTTAAAACGTGTACCACGCTTGAAAAACTATGCTGGATAACCTCTGCGGCGCTCAGCCCCGATCGTAAAAAATTAGTCTTACTTGATTCAACAAGTCTTTGGTTATTTGAAAACTTTGAAGGTGATAAGTTTTTCTCTGGTGATGTATCAAAAATAGATTTAGGGATTGTTACTCAAAAAGAAGCAGTCACCTTTTTTGATGACAACACGATTGTATTTACAGATGAAGAGTTTAAAGGCATAGGCGGTAATGCTTATTTTATAAAGCTTGATAAAGCCAAAAAAGAAGTTATAAGAAAAAAACCTATTTCAGAAAAAACACTTCCATAGCATCTAGTTAGCTAAGCTAAAGCATTAAAGCTTAGCTAACTTATGTGAAAGGTAATGAGTTAATTACTCTTTTCATTTGACGAATGAAGTGCTTTTTCTACATCAACACCTAAAATCAACACTCCAATATGACTATTATTATCATCTAAAACAGGAAAACTTAGCTGAACTTGAAAATGATGTGTTGATGCATCATATGTGACGCTATCAAAGTTAAAATCTTTTGACTGTTTAAATGTTTTAGTAAACTTATTTTCATCTCCTTGCCAGTAGTCACTGGTTAGCTTACTAATAGCGATGTTTTTTCCTTGGTTATCAGTCAATATTAGCTCAGTAACAACACCTTTGAATTGAGATTGCCATTTTTTAAATACTTTAGATAACGGTAAATTAAGCATAGCTAATCCATCAGGGTGCTTTACTTGTTTACTTTCTTTTATCCATAGCTGGTCTAGTCTTTTAATTTCAGATTCACTTAAGGGAGACTCATTACTTATTTGAACTTGTTCTACTAAACTAGGCAAGTTTAGTAAGATTTTAGCGCTAATGGACAATCTATCAAGTATTTGCTTTTCTTCACTTTTTGATAGTGAAAATGGAGCCTGCGCGCAAGTATTTATATTTTCATCAAACTGCTGCATAAATTTAGGGAAGCGTTTAATAAGTGAATGCGAAGCAAATAATCCCAAAGGTACATACCTAAAAAATTCTCTTTGATACTCATCCTCATTAATGCCTAGCTTAGAGGCTGCTAATTCAAAATCGTCTAAATCAAGTAGAATTCTATCAATCCGCTTATGGTGCATAACATTTACTATTTCTTCTAATGAATTTACTTCTACCTCAGCAATAATATTCTGAGTTTTAAACCAATTAGCCTGGTAACTCCCTCTTACTGCACCATAACGCATTTTATTTTTTGGTTTATTAATGCTCTCTGGATGAGTAAACCAGTACCAGCTTTCTAAAAAGATGGGGGATGATATGCGCCCATAGGCCTTCATTTCAGGCATTAAATGAGTTGTGAAATAACCGTCTAAGCGGTCTAACTTTACTTCTCGACGTGCGCGTAACCATGGCAAGGTTTGTAGCTGAAAAGGGGCTCCCATTTCAAATAAAATACACTCAACTTGGTTGACTGCATTATCAGGTGCAGTGGTGGGTAAGTTTGTTCCAAACTGAAGAGGCTCAGTTAAACCCAATAAGAGGGTAAAAAAATATGCAGGCATAATCCATTACTAAATATTGTACAAATTAAAATGAGTATAGTCATCCATATTAAAAAAGCATAAATTCTCCTTACAAAATTTTGTATCTTATCAATGGCTTCAATATTTAAATCTATGTTCTACTGCTATTAGCTTATAAAAAGTACACTTAAATATTTAAATTAATGCATTTATATCTAGGATCTATTGATCTTTGAGGATTAAAATCCGTTCAAACTAGGCGCTATTTAATCGCGGCGCGAGATTTGTAACCTAGTGGGCTCAATAACTGCTCCTGCGTTGCTCTAATAGCTTACATCTATGTAGGCAACCAAGAGTAAATAGCGCCTAGGAAGAACCCTATGGGGAGTAACCACACTGCATAGGCTCTGCCTTGCCTGAATACTAAACAGGCTACTGAAAATTCAACCTTGAAAGATCAACAAACCCTAGCCTTTCTATTACTTACCTAAAGTATACCGAGTGTTCACTTAACGACTAAAACAAAAAACTCACTGACTCTAGCGCTTAAATTTAGTTTCTAAAATAACAGAAGATGTTGTGCGCTCTACTCCATCCAGATTTCCTATATCGTCTAGTAAATGGCTAAGCTGCTCTAAATTTTGAGCCTGTACTACAGCAATTAAATCAAACTCACCACTTATGGCATAGAGCTGCGAAATTGCATCAATTTGCTTAAGCTCGATATTTGTTTTAGTTGTTAATTTTTGTCTTACTTTTATAGACACATGAGCTGATACCATTTTACTGAGGTAGTCGTCACCATAATCAACGCTATAGCCTTTAATTACGCCCGTTTCTTCTAGTTTGAGCATACGGCTTTGTACCGTTGAACGAGATAAGTCAAGCATGCGAGCAAGATCAGAAATACTCGCTCTAGCGTTTGTTTTTAGTACAGAAAGTAGCTTTTCATCTTGTGGAGTTATCATAATGGTTATTTTCTTCGTTATTTTGTCTTTTATTTTAATCATTTTTCACAAAATAGCACTGCAATTTTAATAGCTAACCTTCGATAATGACCTCTACAAGAAATAATAACGTGTTTGCTGAAGAATAAAGGCTATATTCTTCTTTGAGTTAGCAACTAATCTTTTATCTAAGCCCATTAAATTTAGGTGTAAAAATGCAAGTAACAAGAGACTTATTTAACGACGTAATGGTACCAAACTATAATCCATCAGCAATCATTCCAGTTCGTGGTGAAGGTTCACGCGTTTGGGATCAAAATGATAACGAGTTTATCGATTTTGCTGGTGGTATTGCCGTTAACTGTTTGGGTCACTGTCATCCTGCATTAGTTAAAGCATTAAAAGAGCAAGGCGAAAAAATTTGGCATTTATCGAATGTTATGACCAATGAGCCAGCACTTCGTTTAGCTCAAAAAATGGTTGAAGCAACATTCGCTGATAAAGTTTACTTTGCAAACTCAGGCGCAGAAGCCAATGAAGCAGCGCTTAAGTTAGCGCGTCGTTATGCACTGGACCTATATGGCGCTGAAAAAACGCAAATAATTGCATTTAATAAAGGTTTCCATGGTCGCACATTCTTTACAGTAACTGTGGGCGGGCAAGCTGCATATTCTGACGGCTTTGGTCCTAAACCTGCTGACATAGTACATTGTGATTTTAACGATATAGCAGCATTTGAAGCGCTGATCAGCGATAAAACATGTGCTGTTATGATGGAACCATTACAAGGTGAAGGCGGTATTATTTCACCAACAGATGAATTTGCTAAAAAAGTACGTGAACTTTGTACTAAACATAACGCGTTACTTATTTTTGATGAAGTACAAACGGGTGTTGGTCGCACAGGCGATTTATACGCTTATGAAGGTTTAGGCGTTGTTCCTGACATTTTAACAACGGCAAAAGCATTGGGTGGTGGTTTTCCAATTGGCGCTATGATCACTCGTACACCAATTGCTGAGCATTTAAAAATTGGTACTCACGGTTCTACTTATGGCGGAAACGCACTTGCTTGTGCTGTTGCTGAAGCGGCATTTGATACAGTAAATACACCAGACGTACTAAACGGTGTTAAAGAGCGCGAGCAATTATTCCGTGACGGATTAAACGCAATTAACGAAAAATACAACGTATTTAGCGAAGTACGTGGTAAAGGCTTATTAATTGGCGCAGTACTAAATGACAAATTTGAAGGACGTGCACGCGACTTTTTAGTAGCAAGTGCTAATAATGGTTTAATGAACCTTGTAGCTGGCATGAATGTAATTCGCTTTACACCGTCTTTAGTTATTCCGTTCGAAGATATTAAAGAAGGCTTAGCGCGCTTTGAAAAAGCCGTTAGCGATGTAGTAAACGGTTAATATAGTTTAAATTAGCACGCCTACAGGCGTGCTATTGGAGCAAGCAATAAATGCAAGTATTACGTCCTATTACTGCCAATGATTTTGACGCGCTTAAACAAATAGCGATTGAATCCGGTCATGGGTTTACCTCTTTACCTGTGGACGATGCACAGCTTAAAGAAAAAATTGAACGTGCTGAAAAAAGCTTTGCCAAAAACATTAACCAGCCACTTGATGAAAGCTATTTATTTGTTTTAGAAGACAGTGAAACAGGTGACGTTATTGGCACAACCGCTATAGAAGCTGCGGTAGGTTTATCGGTGCCTTTATATCATTATCATTTAGGTAAAACAGTACACCACTCGCCTACTTTAAATGTATATAACACCGTTGATATTTTAAGCATGTGTAACGACTACACAGGCTGCTCTGAAATATGCACATTATTTTTGCGCGAAAATAGCCGTAAAGGTTTAACAGGTCGATTTTTATCGCGTTCACGCTTTTTGTTTATGGCTCAGCATAGCGAGCGTTTTGCCGATACTGTTATCGCTGAAATGCGTGGTGTTAGCGACGAAGACGGCCATTCTCCTTTTTGGCAATGGCTGCAAGAGCACTTTTTTAGTATCGAATTTCCAGAAGCGGATCACTTAGTTGGCTTAGGCGATAAGGTATTTATTAGCGAGTTAATGCCTAAATACCCTATTTATGTGAACTTGCTTAGCAAAAAGGCCCAAGCAGTTATTGGGCATGTGCATGAAAAAACAAAACCTGCGCTAAAATTATTAGAAAAAGAAGGTTTTGAGCACAGAGGCTACGTTGATTTATTTGACGCAGGCCCAACGGTTGAAGCAAAGCTTGGTAATATTCGCAGCATTCGCGACTCTCAAGTTTGCCCTATTACTATTGGTGAGCTTGATCACATATCACAAAATAGCTCTGATACGCTGGCTGTATGTAATCAAGGCGTAAGTGGCTTTAGAGCAACATTTACCAAAGACGCACATTACAATCATGCAAAACATACTCTCGTCATTAGCCAAGATGTGGCTAAAGCACTTAATTTAAGTCAAGGAGATGCAGCGCGATTTTTCCGCCTGTAAATTATTTATGAATACACACCTAATTAATAACCAGTGGCATGCAGGGCAAGGTCCAGCATTTGAGTCAATCAATCCAAGTAATGGCGATGTGGTATGGCAAGGTAATGGCGCAAACGCCCAGCAAGTAAATTCAGCTATAAAAGCAGCCAGAGCTGCGCAATTACAATGGGCAGACAAACCACTTGAAGAGCGTATAGCCATTCTTGAAAACTTCGCCGCACAATTAAAAGAACACAGCGAAGAATTTGCGACCATAATTGCACGCGAAACAGGTAAACCATTATGGGAAACCCGCACAGAAGTGGGCGCAATGACAGGCAAAGTAGCTATATCTGTAAAAGCATACCATGAGCGTACCGGTACAACCGAAAACCCAATGCCAGGTGCAAAAGCGTTTATTAGACACAAACCGCATGGCGTTGTGGCTATTTTTGGCCCGTATAACTTTCCGGGGCATTTACCAAACGGGCATATTGTTCCTGCAATTTTAGCAGGCAACACCGTGATATTTAAGCCATCAGAAATGACGCCGCACGTTGCAGAATTTACGCTCTCACTTTGGCTAAAAGCGGGCTTACCAGCAGGTGTTATTAACCTTGTGCAAGGTGAAATTGAAACAGGTAAAGCACTTGCCTCTCACAAAGACATAGATGGATTGTTTTTTACCGGTAGCTCAAACACAGGTCACTTACTACATAAGCAATTTGCAGGACACCCTGGCAAAATTTTAGCACTTGAAATGGGTGGTAATAATCCTCTTATTGTAAAAGATGTGAGTGATGTAAGCGCTGCTGTGCACGATATTATTCAATCAGGCTTTATTACCTCAGGTCAGCGCTGTACATGTGCACGCCGCTTATTTATTGAAAAATCGCTCAATGGCGATGCTATTTTAGAAAAGCTAATAAGCGCGACTAAAAACATAGTTGTAGACGACAGTTTTGCTACAGAGCAGCCTTTTATGGGTGCAATGATAAGCGAAAAAGCAGCACTGGGTATGGTCGCTGCGCAAAGTGAATTAGTGTCAAAAGGCGCGCAAATCCTTGTTGAACTTAAGCAATTAAAATCAGGCACCGGTTTTGTAAGCCCGGGTATTATTGATGTAACAAACATTACCGACATGCCAGATGAAGAGCATTTTGGACCGCTTATCAAAGTGTATCGTTACAACGACTTTGACAGCGCAATTATTGAAGCTAACAACACAAGCTTTGGTTTATCTGCAGGTTTACTTAGCGACAGTGAAGATGATTACACTCACTTTTTAAAGCGCATTCGTGCAGGGATTGTTAACTGGAACCGCCCTATTACGGGTGCCTCTAGTGCAGCTCCATTTGGCGGTATTGGCGCCAGTGGTAATCACAGAGCAAGTGCCTATTACGCCGCTGATTATTGTGCATACCCTGTGGCATCTGTTGAGTCAGACAAAGTGAGCTTACCGCAAACCCTAGCGCCAGGCTTGATAATTGAATAAGTAATAAACCAAAATTTTAGATTTAAGGATTTAACATGCATACTGATGTAAACACATTATTTGAGAGCCTTTGGAAAAACTACTTAAACGTAACACCATCGGCAGTCAAAATTCATGACCTTTTAGGGTCAACGCAAAAAAATGACATTATTAACGATCATATTGCGCTGCGTACGTTTAATATTGAAAAAGTGGGTCTTGAAAAGCTCGCTGCTCACTTTTTAGCTATTGGTTACAAAGAATGTGGTGAGTACCATTTTGAAGCTAAAAAACTCTATGCAAAGCACTACGAGCATAGCGATCCTAATCAGCCAAAAGTGTTTATTTCTGAGCTATTAGTTGAAAAATGCTCGCCAGAGTTACAAGCTATCGTAACCGATATGGTAAGCCAAATTGACGAAAGCGCAGTAACAGCTGATAACTTTTTGTATTCAGGCACGCATTGGCAAGTAAGCACCGATACTTATAAGCAGCTGCTAGCTGAAAGTGAATATGCAGCGTGGATGTCGGCGTGGGGTTACCGCGCCAATCACTTTACCGTAAATATTAATACGCTTGCTAAGTTTGATAACATTCATGATGTTAACCAAGCCCTAAAAGACGCCGGCTTTTCGCTTAATACGTCAGGCGGCGAAGTTAAAGGCTCACCAGAGGTGTTACTAGAGCAATCGTCAACACTTGCAGATGAATACTCTGTTACCTTCAGTGACGGTGATATGAGCATCCCTAGCTGTTTTTATGAGTTTGCTATTCGTTACCCTAAAGCCGACGGTGAGCTTTATACTGGTTTTGTTGCAGCCTCAGCTGACAAAATATTTGAAAGCACCAACGCTCGATAGCAAAACCTAAAGTACTTTATTTTAAAAGCCCGTTATGGGCTTTTTTTATGTCGGTAAGTTATATTGATTAATTATAAAAATAACGGTTTATAATCATTTTCTAATTTTTCAAACGATAAATCGCCAATAAAACGACCGAAGCTCAACCAAGTTGCCAAACCGCGTAAATCTTTAAAATGTGGTGGCACAAATTGTGGACTCTCTATTACACCTAAATCATGAAGCTGCGATATTAATCTAAAATCATCTATCGATATTTTACCTACCAGTAATAAAGGAAGTCTATCGATTCGTCCAAGCTGTATTGCTACGCGTATTAAGTTATAAACCAGTACAAAGCCTTTAATGTAAGCAATATCTTTTGTAAAAGGCAGACCTGTTGGCGTACTGCCTCTAAATACACGCTGCGCTAGTGTGTAACTGTCATCTTTTGATAAACCTTGCGCTACGTAATCACGGTAAATATCTACAAACTCAGCACCGTCAATTACCTTTGTAACGGCTTGAATACGATTCACTAATTTAGATAAACGCCTTGGAGTCGATTTTAATGTAATAATTTCGGTAAGTACCGCTAAGCCTTCTTGGGTAATAGTAGAGCTAGGCGTGCCTTTACTTAAACATGTTAAATAAGGCTGAGCTAAACCATTTTGAGTGGTACCTACGTGTATCCACCCTTCGTGCACTTCTAAAATATCAAGCTCACGCTGAGAAAACTTAACATCTTGATTAAGCTTTATATTATTAGCACCGGCGGCTGCATCACTGACAATACCATCGCTAAGCATTACCTCTACGTTTATGCCTGCCATACTGGCATTTACTTGCTCAGACAAAATACGCACAGCATCAACAGCATCAATATTTTTAGGGTCGTCAGGCAGTATGTCGGCTATAAGTAAATTTTGCAGCGGTTTATCTAGCATATTAGCTAGCTCAGAAAGTGAGGGCTCACCAGCATGGAATAAGTCTTTAGGGTGTCCAAATAACTCCACTGATAAGTCATGAAACTCTGGCGTTCCACGATACTCGAGCATACTTAATACCGTTTTATACTCGGTGCACATTTTTCCCATATATTGAGCAATCGGATTTAACTGTCCCAATTGGTTAATAATGTTACGGTGCAAAGTAGAAAACGCTTGGCGCAGCTCGCTAGGTACAAAACCAAGGTCGCGCTGTTGATAGTATGCACGATCGATGAGTGGGTTTTTTTGACATTTCTGTCTAAAAAACTCCTCTTTAGTTTGTTTATCCCAATTAATAGCATCGAGTATCCTAATTGGAGTTTGCAATGCAATTAATTGATCCGATAACTCACGAGTCTTTAGTAGTAACGCCTTGTCTATCATGGTGTAAGCTCAACAATAAATGAGTTTTGAGCATAATTTAAAAAAGCGAAATTACAAAGTAATATCACACTTTTTTAGCTATTGTTTTTAAGATGATCGACCCTCATATCTGTATCGTATGAGTTACTAAACGAAGGGTATAAAACATGAAAAACGAACTCGACAATAAACAGATTTTAGCCGTATATGAACGTATAATTCAAAAAGGTGAAATGACTGATGAAGGTAAGCATTATCAAGGTGTTACCGCTTATTCAGACGTAGATGGTTACACAGTATACCTACAAGGTAGCGGCGTTGAATTACGC
This sequence comes from Pseudoalteromonas sp. c7(2019), assembly GCF_011378625.1. NCBI lineage: Bacteria > Pseudomonadati > Pseudomonadota > Gammaproteobacteria > Alteromonadales > Pseudoalteromonadaceae > Pseudoalteromonas > Pseudoalteromonas sp. c7(2019). Next base: position 34,462 of record NZ_WTKS01000017.1, read on the forward strand.
TTTGGTTTTCATAATACTTACCACCTTGACTACGAACATGAAAAGCATAAAGATGATTTTTTGAAAAAATTATATAACATTGCAAACGAGAGCTAATGCACCCACGTAAACGCAGACACCGCCCTACCAGTAAGCTCAATACTACTTTTATAAACCAAGTAGTAGAAGAGCTTAAAGCTGATCCAAGCAAAGTCTCAATTATTCAAGACAATTTAGAGCAGTACCGTGCTCAAACTCATTTAAAGCGTGGTTTTTTACTGGCTATAGAGCGCTTTGATTGGGTTTTTGAAGCAAGCAAAGATATAGACTTTATTTGCCAGCAAATTTTAGCTGATGACTATATTGGCAATAGACTAAGACGTTACCCCCTACTTTTTAAAGGCGTTATTAATAATGCCTGACCTTTCAAAACCAAGCGCTTTAAAACGATAAAACTACAAAGTTTACTCTCTATATAAATTTATTAGAGCACTAAGCAATTGCAGGTTTAGTGCCCTTTTGTATTAAATTAATACCATTAGTACTCTAACTATTACTGCACTAATGATTATTGAACATTTTATTCATTTGTTGCTGTAAACAAATCATTACTATTATTTAATTTCAAAATAAAATTCACAAGCCTTTGTTTTAAATAAAATAAAACAAAGTAAAACCTTATCTTCTTTATCGCATTAGTTGCGCTTTTATTAATGATTAATCTACATTTTGGCATCTAGATATTTACTTCAGCCTTGAATTGTTAGAGCTATTACCTTAAGCTTATGTTTATTGAACGTTCAATTAATAAAAATTATGCCTAAAGTCGGAATGGAACCTGTCAGACGTCAGCAGCTAATTGACGCGACTATAGAGTCAGTTGCAACTAATGGACTACAAGGCACAACTATAAACAGCATTAGTAAAAATGCCGGTTTATCGTCAGGTATTATTAGTCATTATTTTGGTGGTAAGCAGGGGTTAATTGAAGCCACTGTTAGATACTTACTAACAAGCTTAAAACAAGGCTTAATAAGTAAAGTAAATCATCAAACCACTGCCACTGAGCGTTTAATGTTTATTATCGAAGCCAACTTTGCGCTTGTACAACAGCGTAATGATACAACCCGAACGTGGTTAAGTTTTTGGGCGCAATCGATGCATGATGAAGAATTACACAGACTACAAAACGTAAACAGTAAACGCTTGCAAAGTAATTTAGCATTTTCTTTTAAGCAATTAATGCCTATTGAGCAAGCAAAGCAAGCTGCAGAACTTAGCGCCGCAATGATCGATGGCCTATGGTTAAGAGCAGTACTTAGTAAATCAGACAATAATCAGTTTAAACACAGTGAAAAGTTAGCAAAAAGCTACGTACTTTCACTTATCAAGCAATATGGAGCCTAGCGTGACTACACCTGTCTATCAAAATTTTATTAACGGCCATTTTCTTGCAAACCAGAACGGCAAAACATTTGATGTAACAAACCCAGCAACGGGCGAGGTTATTTACGCAGTAGAAATTGCCGACGAATTTATTCAAAACGCAGCCATTGCCAGTGCAAAGCAAGGTTTTGCTCAGTGGTCAGCAATGACACCCATTGAACGTAGCCGCATTTTATTAAAAGCAGTGGCTATTTTACGCGAGCGCAACGATGAGCTAGCACTTGTAGAAGTACTCGACACCGGTAAACCAATGCAAGAAGCAAATTGTGTTGATATTGAAACCGGCGCTGATGTAATTGAATACTTTGCAGGCCTTGCGCCAGCACAAGTAGGCCAACAACAAATGGTTGGTGATGACTTTTACTACACACGTAAAGAGCCATTAGGTATTTGTGCGGGTATTGGTGCATGGAACTACCCACTACAAATTGCATGTTGGAAGTCGGGCCCTGCCCTTGCAGCTGGTAATGCATTTATATTTAAACCATCAGAAGAAACACCACTGGGCGCACTTAAACTCGCAGAAGTCTTTGTTGAAGCTGGCGTACCTGCAGGTGTATTTAATGTTGTTCAAGGCGCGGGCGATGTAGGCCAGTGGCTAACGCAGCATAGCGATATTGATAAAGTATCATTTACGGGTGAAGTAGGCACAGGTAAAAAAGTAGTAGCAAGTGCTGCCGGTACTTTAAAAGATGTCACGATGGAACTTGGTGGTAAATCTCCACTATTAGTATTTGATGATGCCAACATTGAGCAAGCGGTTAGTGCTGCTATGTTAGGTAACTTTTATACGCAAGGCGAAATTTGTACTAACTGTACACGTATTTACGTTCATAAAAATGTATATCAGCAGTTTATTGATGAGCTTAAAGCGCGCACTGAGAAAAGCATTATTGCTGGCGACCCACAAGATTTAAATACTAACTTTGGCGCACTTATTTCTAAAAAGCACCAAGAACTAGTAATGAGCTACGTTAATAAAGGTATTGAAGAAGGTGCAACGCTATTAACCGGTGGTACAACGCTTTCACCTAAATCTGCACCAAATGGCTATTTTGTGGCACCGACTGTGTTTATTGATTGTAATGACGACATGACTATTGTTAAAGAAGAAATATTTGGCCCTGTAATGAGCGTGCTTGTTTTTGACGACGAAGACGATGTTATTGCACGCGCTAACGGGACTCACCTAGGCTTAGCCGCAGGCGTATTTACTAGCGATATTAAACGTGCGCACCGCGTTATTCATAAGTTACAAGCCGGTATTTGTTGGATTAATGCATACGGTAACTCACCTGCTGAAATGCCAGTTGGCGGTTATAAGCAATCGGGCATTGGCCGTGAAAATGGTATACAAACTCTTGATCAATACACGCAAACTAAGTCTATTTATGTTGGTATGGCCGACATAGAAAGCCCATTTTAAGGCGCCCTACTATGAGTAATCATTACGACTATATTATTGTTGGCGCGGGTTCGGCGGGTTGTGTTTTAGCAAACCGTTTATCTGAAGATTCAAGTAACCGCGTGTTACTACTTGAAACTGGCGGTAGCGATAAAAGTATTTTTATAAAAATGCCAACCGCGTTATCTATTCCTATGAATAGTGACAAATACGCATGGCAGTTTCATACGCAGCCTGAGCCTCATTTAGATAACCGTGAGATGCATTGTCCTCGAGGCAAAGTGTTAGGCGGCTCGTCATCTATTAATGGCATGGTATATGTACGTGGCCACGCAAAAGATTTTGACGAATGGCAGCAACACGGTGCAAACGGCTGGGATTACCAATCGTGTTTACCGTATTTTCAAAAAGCAGAAAGCTTTTACCTTGGTGAAAATACTTACCGTGGTGGCAAAGGCCCGCTTGGCGTTAATAACGGCAACGAAATGAAAAACCCGCTTTACCGCACCTTTATCAAAGCAGGTGTACAAGCCGGTTACGCTTCTACAGATGATTATAATGCGTCGCAGCAAGAGGGTTTTGGCCCAATGCACATGACCGTAAAAGACGGCGTGCGCAGCTCTGCTTCTCGTGAGTATTTAGACCCTGTTAAATCACGTAGTAATTTAACAATTATTACAGGTGCACTAGCACAACGCGTGATTTTAGATGGCAAAAAAGCCACTGGCATTGAATACAAAGTAAATGGCGACGTTAAAACTGCACATGCTGCAAAAGACGTTGTACTAAGTGCAGGGCCAATTGGCTCTCCACATATTTTACAACTCTCTGGTATTGGTGATACTCAAGTGCTTGAAAAAGCAGGCGTTGAAGTACAGCATCATTTACCAGGTGTTGGTCAAAACTTACAAGATCATCTTGAGTTTTACTTTCAATACAAGTGTAAGCAACCTATCACACTTAACGGCAAGCTAGGCATTGTATCAAAAGGTTTGATTGGCGCGCGCTGGTTATTAACGCGTTCGGGTTTAGGTGCAACGAATCATTTTGAATCGTGTGCGTTCATTCGCTCAAAACCAGGTGTTGAATGGCCAGACATTCAATATCACTTTTTACCAGCGGCTATGCGTTACGATGGTAGAAGTGCATTTGCAGGTCATGGTTTTCAGGTACATGTTGGTCATAACAAACCAAAAAGTCGCGGTAGTGTCACTATTGCTTCTGCGAACCCTGAGCAACCACCAACCATTTTATTTAATTACCTTGAACACCAAGACGATATTGAAGGCTTCAGAGCGTGCGTTCGCTTAACACGCGACATAATCGAACAAAGTGCCTTTGATGAATACCGTGATGAAGAAATTCAACCTGGTAAACATATTCAAACAGATAAAGAAATAGATGCCTTTGTACGCCAAGCCGTAGAAAGTGCCTACCACCCTTCTTGCTCATGCAAAATGGGTGAGGATGATATGGCCGTTGTTAATTCAAATACGCAAGTACATGGTATTGAAGGACTACGTGTTGTTGACTCATCTATATTCCCAACAGTTCCTAACGGAAACTTGAATGCGCCTACTATTATGGTTGCCGAAAAAGCAGCTGACATAATTTTAGGTAAAGAACCATTACAGAAATCGGATGTGAATGTTGCCATAACAACAAACTGGCAAGAAACACAACGTAGTACGGAGATCTAACTTTAGCCACATGCTTAGGTTTGGTCTCGTCGGGCTAAACCAATGCGTGCCTTGCAGTGGCACACGATGTAAATAGGTTACGTTGTGTTAATGCGAGAATAAAACAATAAAATACGGAGTGCTTATGAATTATTTTTATTCATTACTGGAGGGTAACAATGACTATTTGGCTTAATGCTGGCATCATTTTTACTTTACTAGCGGTTATTATTATCTTACTTAAATGGGGTAATGTTCGCGTAGTAGGTGTAACACCGGTAAAAACGTTTACTTTTATCGCTATACTATTTACGTCAGGCCTTGATGTAGGTCTTATAATGTTTCCTTTAACCGAGTTTGCAGGTTATGCAGACATAAAAGCAAGCCCAGAATACGCGTTTGCAAATCCACTGGCTATTGAGTTTGGCTACTGGGGATTTTTGATCTGGGGATTTTACTTTCTTACGTGCTTTTATTTCTGTGTAATAGAACCTAAAGTGAAATTTTTCGAAATTCCTTGGGTTAAATTTATCAATAATGTTGTAATTATTGGTACATGCGCATTCACCGCTTATTTATTATTGAACAATTTATCTTGGTATTTACCTGGATTGGCTGATGATTCAAGTGTAGCTCCTGAGTTTTATCTAATCGTATTCGCTGCTATTTGTTTTGCTGTGTACTCGAGTACAGATATTAAATATGTTCGTATTTTAAGTATTTCTACTACGTGGCTGTTTTTAGCATTGATTGCCTTTATGTGGGTTGGCGCTTTTGCAATGGGCGACAATGAGATGTCAGCATTTACAGATAACCTAGGATCAATCGGAACGTATTTCGCTAATCTTAATGAATTTGTTTTACCACTTAATGACTATCATGAGTTTTATTTATTTTGGTGGTTTGCGTGGAGCATAATGATTGGTCAATTTACATCACGTTTTGTCGGGGGTCTTAAAACATACCAAGTACTTGGTGCAATGTTAATATTTCCTTCAATTCCAATTGCAATCTGGTTTAGCGTGCTATACCAATACCACGAAGCAGGCATTTCGACTCAGGGAATTAAAAACTTTGCGATGGTGTTTGTAGGTATTGTATTTGTAATTAACTCACTTGATTCGTTAGTGCGATTATATACAGATAACCTTAATTTAACTGTAAAACGTTTTGGTAAAGCAAAGTACATGGCGATGAACGTTATTGCCCTATCGTTATTGACACTATTATTTAAATTAGAATTTTTACAAATTCAATGGGTAGGTGCATTAGTAATTGGTTTGTTCTTTATTTGTGCCGCATTTATTGGCTATAACAAATTTAAAACAGTAACTAATATTGATAGCTCACCAAAAGAAAATAAAATTGATTACACAAAAATAGACACTGTACACTAGGGATTAATAATGAATAGAAAACTAAAACAACTTGTAGTAGCGCTACCATTTGCACTTTTATCAACAACCGCAGCAGCTGATTGGTCAACAACAATCACTGCAGCGTCTGACTACACTTTTAATGGTGTAAGCCAAACAGATAGCGACCCTGCAATTCAAGGCAGCTTAGACTATGCCTTTGATAGCGGTGTTTACGCCGGTGTATGGGCTTCAAATGTAGATTTTGGTGACGACACTGATTTTGAACTTGATGCTTACGTAGGTAAATATGTACAACTTGATGAGCAATTTAGCGTTGACTACGGTATTGCTTATTACACTTATCAAGGTAATAACAGCGATGGTAACTACGCTGAAGCTTACACTAAGTTTGGTTATGCAAGTGAATACGGCCAAACTGAGCTTAACTTTTGGTACAGCTGGGATTATTTTGGTCAAGGTGGAGGCCATGTAATCTCAATGATTGCACACACCTATGAGCTGGCTCCAAATCATGCACTACGTGCAAGCTTTGATATTTCAAACTCGCTTGATGGACAAAAATGGGCGTGGGACGTAAACGAGAAAAAATCATACAATCATTACCGTTTAGCATATCAAACTAGTTATGAAGGGTTTGGTATTGAAGTGGCCGCTGAAAACACAAGCTTAGATTACGATTATGCTGATGAGCGTATCGTACTTGCCGTTTCTCGCACATTTGATCTTTAATACAATAATTACTGATTAAACAAAAAATGCCACTCTATTTAGAGTGGCATTTTTATTTGTAAACTAACTAACAATATCCCAAGCACTTGTACCCGATGCTGAAAGGTTACTGGTGTTATTGCGTAATACTTTATTACCTACATTAGCTGATGACTCAGGTCGACTTACTAAATAACCCTGAACAGAACTCACACCCATTTTTTTAACAAGTTCAAACTGCCCTATTTCTTCAACGCCTTCAGCTACAATTTTAAGGCCAAGCTTTTGTCCAAGCTCACTAATTGTATTTAATATATCATTATATTTTTGGCTTTTATTAGCTTGAGCTATAAACGAGCGATCAATTTTAATAACATCTATTGGTAAATCCGCTAATGTACTTAAAGAACTAAAACCTGTACCAAAGTCATCAATAGCAATAGTGATACCCTCTTCTCTTAGCCTACTTAGCTCTTTAATAATTCTTGGACTGGCTTTAATGAATGTTGATTCTGTAATTTCAAGCATTAAAGACGTAGCGGGTAAACCGGTTTTTTTGAGCTTCTTCATTATCCAATCATAAATGTCACGGTGCTTTAATTGAATGCCCGAAACATTTACTGATATTTTTACTTTACGCATACCTGCATTGTGCCATGCAGCCATTTGCCTACATGATTCAAGCATAATCCAATCGCCAAGTTCTAATATCAAATTAGACTCCTCTGCTATTGGAATAAATTCTGAAGGGGGGATCATGCCCTCAACTGGGTGGTCCCATCGGGTAAGTGCTTCGAAATAATCAATCATACAATCTTCAACATGCACAATTGGCTGAAAAGATAAGTAAAAATCTTTACACGCGACTGCTAAACGCAGCTCTTCAAGTAAATAATGGTAACGGCGCATTTTGTTACCCATTTCTGGCGAGTAAACTTTAAATATTCCCTTACCATCACTTTTAGCTCTATACATAGCTACATCGGCTAATTGTAAAAGCGCTTGAGGCGTTGATGCACTTTCTGGGTAAGCCGCAATACCAATACTGGCACTAATTTTTACTATTTTATTGCCAAGCACAAAGTCTTTTTCAAGCTCACTTAGCACATGCTTAGCAATTTCAACGACTCTGTCGCTATCATCAAGTAATTCTATAAAAATGGAGAACTCATCCCCTCCTAACCTTGATAAGTTTTGCTCTAATTGGTTAGCACTATTTATGTTACTTAATTTATGGTGGCGTAATACATTCGCAAGTCGGCTAGCAACTTGAACTAATATTTCATCACCAAAACTGTGACCAAACGAGTCGTTTACTTGTTTAAAGCCATCAAGGTCTATAAACAGGAGCGCACACTTGAGATCTTCTTGATTAGCATGATTAATTTGTCTGTCGATATGTTCAATATATGCATGACGGTCAATTAATAACGTCAGTTTATCTTGGCATATACTGGTTTGAGTTTGTTTTACGTAATTAGCCACATGCGTATTTAAACTATTTATTGATTGGCTTAAGCTGCTTACACCCAAAGGATTCTCTGCCGGTTTTACTTGCAAATTAAATGCAGTGAGTAAGCTATTGGCTTGGAGATTAAGCTCCGCTATTTGATTTTTATAATGACGCTTTCTACGCTCTCTGCGTAAGTACAGGCCAGAACCAAATATTAAGATACATAAAAGTAAAAAATTAATAGGTGATGCAAGTGTCATTATAATTAACTTACTTGAATCAGCAGCTACAAACTGGGTGTCAGTGGTTTTAATAAGCAAAAAGTCAGCAGTGGGCTGCTCAATTATATAGTGGCCATTTAAGATCGGATTATACCAAGGAGCCATATCAAGAGTGGTATTCGTTATTTCGAAATTTCGTATATCAATACTGGTACTAAATAAATTTATACGATTAATCTGATTCGTTAACTCTATGTTTATGCAAAAACAAAATAGAATTATGATTAGGAAAATAAAACCGAGCGGCTTAAGTTTACTCATAAAAAAAATCCATCTACTTTGCTTCTCCTATCAAACCTATTACCAAAAACGGATTATATCGCTTGCATTTAGTACTACGCAAGCATTGATATAATCCTAAGCCATTAGAATAACAAAAAATTGTAACAATAACGGATTAACTAATTATATTTGATATATAGTATAGGTGGGATTAACAAAAATAAACAAAAAGGTTCTAATTGTTTAAAATTTAATACATACCATCGATAAGCTCTCTTTTGTTTTTCCTTCCGCGTCAATCTAGGCCACACCATCACAGCCTTTAGTATCTGTATTTGCTAATCCTTTCTGACATTCCCGATGCTTCAATACACCATTTCCTAAAATTATTCTTCAAAATCATGCCTTGCTACACAACCTAGGAATGTAACAACTATCGCAGGTACAATTATTATTTTTATTTAAAGCTGCCATGCATAGCTAACTTTTGTAAAAAATGTACGCTGATCTCGCTCAATATTTTTAAGAGAATCGTCTTGGTAACCTCTATCTGAGTAACCCAAATAAAACAGTGTTTGCGCATTAATTTTATATGAGTAAACAAGCTGGCTGCCATAGTCTTTATTGATTTGACTAACTTGGTAAAAGTAGGCGTTTTCGTCTCTATCAATGTCCTCAAATTGTAAAATTAATTTAAGAATTGAACGCATGCTAAATTTATAATGAAGTCTAAAGTCGACCAAGTTAGCAGTAAACACACGTTTCCCTTGCGGGTTGTCTAATTGACTGTAGTTATGTTTTACATCGAGCTGCCAATGGTCGTTAATGTCCCAAACCACTTGGGTTTGAGTGTCAAACGCATCGCCTAATTGCTCATTTGCATAATCAATGCGGCTAGCGTATTCAATATATAACGAAAGCTTTAAATCTTTAGTGGGTTTAAAGCCCGTATAAATAAAACCAATATTTTGATTATAAAAATTGTCGTTATAGTTTTCATAACGGTGCACTAAACCAATTTCAAAAATAGATTGTTTTTGGCCTTTGAAGCTTAAAAAGCCTTCGTATTCTTCTTCAAGTAAGTCGCCGTTTTGCGCCCACGTTTTATCCCAGTCAGCTTCGTATGACCATGAGGTAAGTAGATCAGATTCATCTCTGTACCATGTTTGTCCGCCACCAAAGCCTACTTTTTCATAATCGACTTTAGCTTGATAACCTAAATCAGTTCGGTAGTCCTGCCCAATATTTTCATAAGATGCAAATAATTTGTAATCACGTTTATCGCGGGTAAGTTCCAGGGCATATGCTTCATCTGACTGAGTTTCAGATAAGTTATAATTTTGAATTAAAAATTCAGAGTTACGTGTATTAGCAGATGATACTTGATACAAAAGAGTATCCGATTGATTAAACCAGTAGCTACCATCCACTGATAATACAGTGTTGTGATAGTCATCACTTTCTCTGTGCGTGCTTGAAAGGCCAATAGTACCCTGCTGACCTAGGTCATATTGATAACGCCCTGCGGCCGCATTCGTTTTTTCGTTTAAGCTTGCAAAGCCAGAGCCCTGATTCGTTGGCAGTAAAATATTACTATTGTCGTCATCAGCGAGCATTAACGCATAACTATGATCACCCGTTTTACCCGTTAATTTTGCACCTAAAGTAGGCTCTGCAATTGTACGCGTGTATAAAAGCTCAAATAAGCTGCTTTTAAAGTAAGAAGCTCCATCTAAAAAGAAAGGACGTTTTTCAGCATAATAAATAGAAAAGGTTGTATTTACATCGAGCTCTAAAGAGTCTGTTTCTACTTGCGAAAAATCTGGGTTGATAGTCGCATTTAAAACAGCGTCCTTGGTTAAACCCCAGCGTAAATCTAAGCCCACTTCGGTATCTATATCGCCATTATCCCAGTTACCCGGTAATTCAGATTTATTATCGTTACGAAGTGCTGTCAATGTAGGTGTTAATTGAATATTTTTACTCGATTCAATATCGCTAAAACCCACTAACTTATCAAACTGACAAAGGCTACATTTTATATTTCTATCAAACCCCATATTTGATAACTGATATAAAACATCACGTTGGTAGTTTCTCATGACTGAAAAACCCCACGTTAGCTCTTTTTTATTTTCAGGAAAGCGCAGTGCCTTAAAAGGAATACGCATTTCAACAACGTAACCTTTCTCGTTAATTTGTCCCGCGCTATCCCAAATAGCATTCCATGAGGTATCTGAGCTCCATCCATCGGTATCGGTCATTCTTATATCGCCTTGTGCACCAAGGGGATTCACATGAAATTCATAACCACTGCGTTCATCATTAAATGTATCAATAACAAGAATGACTACGTCGTCTTCCCATAGCGTATCGCGGTCACGAAGTGATGCACGAATTTGTTCAGGGTTTGGATCCTCTGCAATGAAGGCAACATATAAGTTTGTGCCATCTTCGTAAATAAAGGCATCAGTTTTTACAGGAGGTGTGCCTTTTTCGTTAGGCTCATCTTGGTAGAGTAGAGGTATACGTGTCGCATTTTGCCAGTGCGCTTCATCCATAACACCATCAATAGTGATATTTGAATCAATACGAGATAAGGATACTTGCTGTTTACTAGCCGCTACATCAAGGCTTGAGAGTAATAAAACGAAACTTAAAAATAGGAAGGTAAACTTTTTTATTATAATTATAAAGTACTGCATAAACATCCATTTAGACTGTAATTACTCATAGGGAGTAACTTAAGCTGGGGATTGTAATTTATCCAGGTACATTTGTTAATACTTTGAAATAAAAAATCAACTATTTAATGATAAAGGAGTAACTAATTGTTACGAATTATGTTTCGAGTAGTTTAAGTTTATCGTCTATGCCATTCCATACATCAGCGTCCTCTAGTGCAGGTTTAACCTCTGTAATGCGCGGCCAGACCAGTGCAAGTTCAGCATTCAATTCAGTGAACTCTTTTTGAGACTCTGGTAATTCATCTTCTTGGTATATAGCATCAGCTGAACACTCAGGGACACATAAACCACAATCGATACAATCAATCGGGCTAATAGCTAAAAAATTAGGGCCTTCAAAAAATGCATCTGCTGGACACACTGATACGCAATCGGTGTACTTACATTTTATACAATTTTCGGTGACTACAAACGCCATACTATTTTAATACCTAAGATTTTAAACAACAGTTGTGGATCATACCCATCCACTCCAAAAATACAATAAATAAGTGCCATATCACCCTATTTTAACGTAAAATACGCGCCTTATGTTTGCACACCCGTTGTGCCCTGCATCCCCTTATTGTGAGCGGTAATAATACCCCGCTATGACACCTAAAAGAGATATAAATGATACGTTTAACCGAAATAAAGCTGCCACTTGATCATGACGAAGATGCAATTGGTCAAGCAATTGTAAATAAACTAAAAATCCAACCAGAACAATTGCACAGTTTTAATGTGTTTAAGCGTGGTTATGATGCACGTAAAAAATCAGCTATTTTACTGATTTATACACTCGATATAGAAGTTGATAACGAAGCCGAGCTACTCGCGGCATTTGAAAAAGACCAACATGTAAAAGTAGCGCCAGACACAAACTATAAATTTGTAGCCCAAGCCAGCGAAAATATAACAGAGCGCCCTGTCGTGATTGGTTTTGGCCCTTGTGGTTTATTTGCAGGCTTATTACTTGCTCAAATGGGCTTTAATCCCATTATATTAGAGCGCGGTAAAGAGGTACGTGAACGTACAAAAGACACGTTTGGCTTTTGGCGTAAACGCACACTTAATACCGAATCAAATGTACAATTTGGTGAAGGTGGCGCAGGTACATTCTCAGACGGTAAGTTATACAGCCAAGTAAAAGATCCAAAACATTATGGCCGCAAAGTAATAACTGAATTTGTAGAAGCAGGCGCGCCCGATGAAATTTTATACGTAAGTAAGCCACACATTGGTACGTTTAAACTTGTCACCATGATTGAAAAAATGCGCGCTCGTATAATAGAACTAGGCGGCGAAATTCGCTTTAGCACACGTGTTGACGATATTCATTTAGACGACGGGCAAGTAACAGGTTTAACGCTTTCAAATGGCGAGCAACTAAACACTCGCCATGTTGTATTAGCCGTTGGTCACAGCGCACGTGACACGTTTGATATGATCCACAAAAAAGGGATTTATGTTGAAGCAAAGCCATTCTCAGTCGGTTTTAGAATCGAACATAAACAATCAATGATCGATGAATGTCGTTTTGGTACAAATGCAGGAAACCCAATTTTAGGCTCTGCCGATTATAAACTTGTTCATCATTGCGACAATGGCCGCACAGTTTACAGCTTTTGTATGTGCCCAGGTGGCACAGTAGTCGCTGCAACCTCTGAAAAGGGCCGTGTTGTTACCAACGGTATGAGCCAATATTCACGAAGTGAGCGCAACGCTAACAGCGCTATTGTGGTAGGCATATCACCGGAGCAAGATTTCCCAGGTAATCCACTTGCTGGAATAGACTTACAACGTAAACTTGAAGAGCAAGCGTATGAGCTTGGTGGTAGCAACTACGATGCACCAGCCCAGTTAATTGGCGACTTTTTGAAAGGTAAATCATCAGAAAACTTAGGTGAAGTACAACCCTCTTATACACCCGGTATTAAGTTAACCGACTTGAGTAAAGTGTTACCACAATTTGCAATTGATGCTCTTCGCGAAGCGATACCAGCGTTTAATAAACAAATTCGTGGCTTTTCAACTAACGACGGTTTATTAACCGGCGTTGAAACACGTACTTCGTCGCCTATTAGTATTAAGCGTGATAAAACATTCCAAAGTATTAACACCAAAGGGCTCTACCCTGCAGGTGAAGGCGCAGGCTACGCTGGCGGTATTTTATCAGCGGGTATTGATGGTATTAAAGCGGCTGAAGCGGTCGCACTGTCTATGTTAGAAAACGCTTAAACCTCTTTTTTAAGCTGTTTATCGAAAAGCCTCACTTTGTGAGGCTTTTTTGTGCTAAATGTATAGAAAATAATAACAACCCAAGCACCTCAACAATGATCAAAACATTTACCTTTTCGTTGCTTAGTGTATTAGCAATTTTTAACGCTAAAGCACAAGAGCTAAAAACCATCGATGAAATTCACAGTGCATATAAAAATAATTCTATTAATGCACAGCAACTCACCCAAAATTATATAGATCGAATTAATAAACTTAATCCATACTATAATGCGGTTATTAGTTTAGAGCCTACAGCTATTGCTCAAGCTAAAACGTTAGATGAACTTGCCGCCAAAGGAACTTGGGCTGGGCCATTACATGGAATACCTGTACTTCTTAAAGATAATATAGAAACTAAAGGCACACTTCCCACAACTGCTGGCTCTTTAGCACTTAAAAATAACGTTACTAATAATGATGCTTTTGTCGTTAAACAACTACGTAATGCGGGCGCTATAATTTTAGGTAAAGCTAATTTAAGTGAGTGGGCAAATTTTCGTTCATCCTATTCATCTTCAGGCTGGAGTGCCGTAGGCGGACAAACACATAATGCGCACGATGTAACACGTAACCCATGTGGTTCTAGCGCAGGTTCTGCTGTTGCGGTAGCACTTAACTTTGCGCCTATAGCATTAGGGACTGAAACAGACGGTTCAATTACGTGCCCTGCCTCAGTAAATGGAGTTTATGCAATAAAACCGAGTATGGGCCAAGTATCACGCTCAGGCGTTGTGCCTCTTTCAAGTAGCCAAGATTCAGTAGGGCCGATGGCGCATTCACTTAAAGATTCGCTGCTGGTTTTATCTGTTTTGCAAGGTGAAGACTCCCTTGATGCGACAACTACAGGGTTTGAATTAAAAACAGATAATCTAAAACCAAAATCATCACTTACCATTGGTGCACTACCAAGTGATAAATTTACAGTTGAAACGCAGCGCCTTTATGCCAAGCAGTTACAAGCATTAAAACAGGCTGGGCATACTGTTATTAATGTAGATATTACTGATAACTTAGATACGCTATTTGCTGATGAATACTATATTTTACTTTACGACTTCAAAGCCGAAATTAATCATTACCTCGCAAACACTCCAACACAAGTGGCTGTTAAGAGCCTAAAAGCACTTATTAATTTTAATATTCAAAATAAAAAAACAGAAATGCCCCATTTTGAGCAAGATATCCTAGTTCAATCGCAGGCTATTGATTTAACTAACAAACAAAAATACCAGCAGACTAAAGAACGCTATCGCACTTTAGCAACAACAGCCATTATTAATGTATATAAAAACAACAAGCTTGATATTGTTATAGCGCCTACAGTATCCCCCGCCTGGAAAACTGACTTAGTTAATGGTGATAATTTTAATGGCAGTAGTAGTTCGTTATCTGCTATTGCTGGCACAACGCACATAACCCTACCAGTCGGAAAAGTAAGTGGTTTACCGGTTGGTTTGTCCATAATAGCAAATAAAGAGGACGAGCAAGCGGCTTATTTATACGCAAATATTATTGATGAGGTGTTATCACCAGGCACAAAAAAACCTGAGTAAACTCAGGTTTTTTTAAACTAAACGGCGTTAACTATGACTTTTTAAGTGACAGTTTTTCGCCTTTTAAGCTTTTACGAACGCTTGAAATACGTGAGCGATTTACTGCTCTCGCTTCACCGGTTGCTTGTCCTGATAACTTGTTAGAACGTGTACGGCGTAAATGCGCTGGTTTTTTACCAATTTTATCAATTAGTACTTCACGGTTACTTACTTCATAACCTTCTAAATATACACGTTTGATTTTTTGGCCGATTAGCGTTTCAATTTCAAACAAAGTGTTTTCTTCTTCACGGCTAACAAATGAGATTGCTTGACCTTGGCGACCAGCACGACCTGTACGGCCAATACGGTGAACGTAATCTTCTGCAAGCCAAGGTAAATCAATATTAATTACACGAGGTAAGCCATCAATATCAATACCACGAGCAGCGACTTCTGTAGCCACTAATACGCGTACCTTGCCTTCTTTAAATTCACGTAAAGCACGACGACGGTTACCTTGAGATTTATCACCGTGGCAAACGCCTGCCGGAATACCATCAAGGTTAAGCTCTTTAACAAGCTCATCAGCTGTTTCTTTCATGTTTACGAAGACAAGCACTTGTTGCCAGTTTTTCTTACCAATCAATTCAGAAAGTAGCTCTTGCTTACGACGTTCTTCAACTGGGTAAACAACATGCTCAACGGTGCTTGCTGTACTGTTAGTTTGATCAACACGCACTATTTCAGCTTGTTTCAATACTTTAGATGCAAATTGTTTAATTGCTGCAGGGAATGTAGCAGAGAAAAGTAAAATCTGGCGCTCTTCTGCACAGCTTTTAATAACGTTTTGCATATCTTCAATAAAGCCCATATCAAGCATACGGTCAGCTTCATCAAGAACAAGGTGCTTAACACTTGCAAGGCTTAAGTTACCTAAACGAATATGATCAAATAAACGACCTGGCGTTGCAACAACAATATCTACACCTTCTTTTAAAGCATTTGCTTGGCCGGCAGTGCTAACACCACCAAATAAGCTAACGACTTTAAGTGATGTATGCTTTGCAAAATCTCTAAAATTATTTGCAATTTGTTCTGCAAGTTCACGCGTTGGAGCAAGTACTAATGCATGAGGTGCATTAGTTGTGCTGAGTTCAGACTCAACCAATTTTTGGATGATAGGTAAAGCAAACGCGGCAGTTTTGCCGGTACCAGTTTGTGCACTGGCTAAAACGTCTTTACCTTTACGAACAGCAGGAATTGCTGCGCGCTGAATGGGCGTAAGGGTGTGATAGTTAAGTTCGTCCAACGCCTGGATGATTTCAGGAGCGAAACTAAAAGATTTAAAATTCATGCTGTATAACCTACGGCCACATTATCAAGGGTCGCAAATTATACAGTAAAAACGAGCTAACAGTTAGTCATAACTTATCTTTTAACGTGTTTAATCTACTTTATAGCGTTTAAATATTAAAGAGGTGTTAATACCACCAAACGCAAAGTTATTACTCATCACGTAATCGGTATTAATCTCACGCCCTTGATGCCTTATGTAATCAAGCTGAGCACATTCGTCATCAACGTTATCTAAATTAATTGTTGGTGCAAACCAGTTATCTGCCATCATATTAATGCTTGCCCATGCTTCTATTGCACCACAAGCACCTAATGTATGCCCCAAATAACTTTTTAACGAGCTAATAGGTTTGCTGCCCAATGCTTTAAACGTTGCGTGAGACTCGGCAATATCACCTTTATCTGTTGATGTACCATGAGCATTAACGTAACCAATTTTTTCTGGTTCTAAATTGGCATCTTGCAGTGCCATTTCTATCGCTAGTTGCATTGTTTTTGATGTTGGTTGAGTAACGTGCTGTCCATCAGAATTACAACCAAAACCAACCACCTCAGCTAATATTGTTGCTCCGCGCGCTTTTGCATGTTCGTATTCTTCTAAAATAAGTGTACCCGCGCCTTCGCCTATCACTAAGCCATCGCGATTTTTATCAAAAGGTCTTGGTGTTTGTTTTGGTGTTTCATTTTTTGTAGATGTTGCATAAAGCGTATCAAATACGGCGGCTTCAGTAATGCATAACTCTTCAGCTCCACCAGCCACCATTATTTTTTGTCGGCCAAACTTAATCGCTTCATAGGCGTAGCCTATTCCTTGAGATCCCGATGTACAAGCAGAGCTTGTTGTTATAACACGCCCTTTTAAACCAAAAAACACACCAACATTTACAGGGGCAGTATGCGCCATCATTTTAATGTAACTCGTGGCTGTTACACCTGACATCGACCCCGTTTCCATCATATTTGCAAAGGCGAGTAGTGGCTCAGTAGAGCCCGTAGATGAGCCATACGCTATGCCCGTAGAGCCATCTGTTAGACTTTCGTGCTCGAGTAGTTTGGCTTGTTCAAGTGCGCATTCAGTAGCACGAGTTGACATAAGTGACACTCGCCCCATTGAACGGATTTGTTTTCGTTTGTAATGACTTGGTCGCTCAAAGTGTTTAACTGGCGCGGCTAAACGAGTATTGAGGTCGTCAGCTATATCCCACTCTGGCATAGTAACAACAGCATTTTCGCCTTTAATTAAGGCTTGTTTGAATTCAGACCAATCATCGCCCAATGCAGTGACCACCGACATCCCTGTTACAACAACGCGTTTAATCAAACCATGCCACCATTAACCGAAATCACTTGGCGTGTTATGTAAGCTGCATCATCAGACATTAAAAAAGCGACTGTTCCCGCAACTTCTTTAACGCTCCCCATGCGTTTAAGGGGTATCATTTTCATCATTTCATCAATAGGTAATTCATCAGTCATCGCGGTTTCTATTAAACCAGGTGCCACACAATTAACTGTGATTTTGCGTTTTGCCAATTCTAATGCAAGTGCTTTAGTGGCCCCAATAATACCGGCTTTTGCTGCACTATAATTTACTTGCCCTCGGTTACCTGCAATACCTGACACCGATGACATTGTAATTATTCGCCCACCTTTACGGCTTTGTACCATAGGCATTACAGTTGGGTGTACTACATTATAAAACCCATCAAGGCCTGTACGTATTACACAATCCCAGTCTTCCCCTTGCATAGCAGGAAATGCCATATCGTTAGTAATACCTGCATTACACACCACACCATAATAAGCGCCATGCTGAGCTATATCTTCTATTATTTGTGCTTTGGCCTGCTCTCTGTCGCATACATCAAATTGTAATAAACTGGTGGCTCTACCTAATGCATTAATTTCATCGCATGTTGCTTGAGCTTGCTCAACACCCGCTCTGCAATGTACTGCAATATCAAACCCTTGCTCAGCAAGTTTTAACGCAATAGCTTTACCAATACCACGGCTTGAACCCGTAACTAAAATTCTTTTTGTCATTGATTTTCTCTTATAAATTCCAACGGGTTTTCAGGCTGAAATACATTAATTTTTGCTTGGCAAAGTAGAGTTTCACACGCGAGTATTTGGCATTCAAATACACTTAAACCTGACTCTTCTTGATATAGCTTTTTCACTTCAATAGTCAGCTTACTGCCGTTTTTAAAACACGGTTGATAAGTTTGATATTTTCGCGTGCCAATTAAAAAACCAATTTTTACAGGTTTATTTTCATCATTCGCTAACGCACCAGCGTAAGCGGCAATAGACTGCGCCATGTACTCAACACCAATATAGCTAGGTACGCCGTTAATTGCAGGACTAAAAAAAGGGCTTTGCTCAGTGATAGTAACGCCGCATTGAGCTTCATCTTCGCTGTGTGTTAAAAGGCTATCTATTAAAATCATAGGCGCATCATGCGGGACTACTTGCTCTATAGGGTAATTAGTCAACGTTAACTCCCAATATTAAGCTGGCATTATTACCGCCAAACGCAAATGAATTAGATAAGCAATATTTAAGAGCGGGCTTAAACGCTTGTTTTATTATTTTTATATCAGCCAAATCACTGCCTTCTTTAATCACGTTATACGGCAGCATATGTTGGCCGCTATCTTTTAATAATAACCAACATATACCGGCTTCAATGGCGCCTGCAGCACCAAGAGTATGCCCTGTTAAATGCTTACTTGAGCTAAGCGGGGTATTGTTGCCAAACACGCGATTAATTGCAAGTGCTTCCATTTCGTCATTTTTTACAGTAGCCGTACCGTGAGCGTTAATATAATCAATATCACCACAGGATAACTTTGCGCTTTTTAGTGCTTTTTCCATTGAGGCTTGGGCGCCCATCCCATTAGGATCGGGGGCTGACATATGATGCGCATCTGAGCTTTCGCCACTGCCTAGTAACATAACGCCGTTATTTGTTATTGGCTTATTTTTAGTCATTACAAATAAAGCGGCCCCTTCACCAATATTAATGCCGTCTCTGGTGCTAGAAAAAGGCTGGCATAAACCCGAGCTTAAAGAAGCGAGCGAGTCAAAGCCATTAATTGTTAATTGGCACAAACTATCCGCACCACCACAAATTACCACATCGGCTAAATCAGCATTTAGCAAAGCTCGGGCGCTAATTAACGCTTTGCTACTCGACGTGCACGCAGTAGAAATACTGTAACAAGGCCCTAGAGCCCCTATTTTATGTGCAATGTAATGAGCGGGTGTAGCTAACTCTTGATCACTGTAACTAAAGTCATCAGGCCAGAGTTTTGTACTTTCATAGCTTTTACGCGCTCTTTCGCCATCATGAATACTTGATGTACTAGTACCCATTACAATTGCGATACGCGACTTATCAATATGCGAAAGTTTATCTAAGGTTGGCTTAATCTGCTCTAAAGCTAGATCAATAAATGTATTGATACGTTTATTATTTGATAAAGCAATAGACTGAACTTGCCCGACATACAGCGGGGTTTGCTCAGCACTTAAACTTTTATTTAAAGTTAATAAAGGAGTTGCAGGGTTATATTTATTTAAGCTTGTTGTAGTTGCATCTTGGCCTATGCCCATCGCACTCACAATGCCTAAATCATTCAGCCAATATGTCACTGTTCTACCTTTTTAAATGTTATTTGATACTGATGTAAAATATTGTTCAACGTTGTCGACTCATCACTATAGTCAATGGTAATAAATGTACCCTCATCGTTAAATACTTCCCGATTAGAGCCAACCTGCTCTATTAAAGCACCCTCTAACTGCTTTTGTAAAAATGCTACTGGCCAATGTACTAATGCAATATCCGCTAAAATATAATGAGGGTCTATCCCTTCTACCGCCAGCATATTTCGTGTTTTTACTGGGCCATTTAAAGGTTTTTCAAGCTCCATAATCGGAAAGCCTTGCACTGTCATTAACAATAACTTAATTGCACCTTTGTCATTTATAGCTAATTGGGCAAATACAGTGTGTGTGTTTTGCTGATTCGTAATATACAAAACATGCTGCCAAGACTTATCAAACATTTGTGCTGGCACGCTATTAATATTTAATTGAATATTAGGTGATAGATACACTCTATTTTTAGATGCTGTAAAGCTCGTACATGCGCTCAATACAGCAAATATAAATACACTACACACCGCATACTTAATTAATTTTGACATAACTGAGCCAACACATTTAAACGGCGTTCACTTTGTGCAACAAATGGGTTAGTTGTATCCCATGCGTAACCCGCTAAAATAGCACTAATCATTTCTCGCACCTGAGTATTTTGTTCAGAGTAAAATATCACATCCTGAAAACGCGTATCGTACCACCCTGTTACAAATGTTCTAAAACAATCGACTCCAGCTTGTAATGGCTGTGCGTAGTGAGCGTCAAAATCGACGACTTCGTTTTTTAAATAGCGATCAACAAGTGGGGCAATTAAATTTGCAGATTTGAGAGCAATTGTTACACCTGATGAAAATACCGGGTCTAAAAATTCCCCCGCATTACCCAATAAAGCAAAGTGCTTACCATATAACTTACTCACATTTGCCGAGTAGCCTTTTATATTTTTTGCTGGAGTTAATAACTCACGCTGTGCTAACAGTGTTTTTAAATAAGGGTCTTGCTCTATAAATTGATTTAGTAAATCGCTAGATTCATCATCATTAAAACGTTCTGACTGTGCCACAACCCCAATACTCGCAGTACCATCACTAAAGGGAATAAGCCAATACCACACGTCAGAATATTGAGGGTGTACGGTAATCAAAATTTTATTACGATCGAAGCTTGCATCACTAATATTGTCTTTAAAGTGACTAAAATAAGCGCTGCGAACAGGAAAGCTAGAGGGAAGCTCTAAATCTAACAATTTTGGTAATACACGCCCAAAGCCACTTGCGTCCAATACAAATCGGGCATTAACGCGGTAAGCTTGTTGCTGCTCATTGTGTACCACTAATGATGCACCATTTGGCTCATCACAGTAGTCAATCACCGTGTGCTTATATCTGATTTCTACGCCTTGCCCTTGTGCTTTGTCTGCTAATAATTTGTCAAAGTCGGCTCTTTTCACTTGATACGTAGTGCCTGGGCCTTTAGTAAATTTTTCGGTGAAGTTTATAGTCGTATTTTGCCCTGCCCGATGAAAAGCAGCGCCATCTTTAAACTGAAAACCTAAAGCCGCTGCATTGTTATGTAGTGTATCGATTAAGCCCGCGTCTTCTAAGTACGCCATACATTGCGGCAGTAAGCTTTCACCAATTGAAAAACGTGGAAACGCTTGCTGTTCAAGTACCAATACCCGCCATCCCTTTTGAACTAAAAGACTACTAGCCAATGCACCAGAAGGCCCAGCGCCAATAACAACAACATCGTACTGCTCAAGGTTATTCAAATCATTATTCCTTTTGAGGCTTTAAAACACTCAGCGGTGATAAAAAGTAAATAGCTAAAATCCCTACCATTACACTCAGCCCAAAGCTAAAAATAGCCGGTGTATCAGATGCGCTCAGCATGCCAAATACCCACATTGATGACGCAGCCGATAAGCTAATCGCTAACACATTTTTGGGCTCTAACTTATTTATTTGATAAAAAACGAGGTAATCAATTGCTAAGGCAATAACAAGTAACGCACCGAGTAAATTAAATAACGACAAGCTACCTTGAATCGCATTACATACCCAAAGCATGCTCAACACCACAACAGATAAAATGGTCACCTGCAGCAGCGCTATCTTAATCGTAAATCGCCAACTAAAAAGCAGCCAACTAATAAAACCCGCAAGCACTAGGCTTAATAGTAAATATTCACGGTAATCACTTAATAAAGCACTAATTTGTTTAGGTTTATTATAAAGGTAAATTCCATTGTTTTTTTCAACCTCATTAATTAGTTGATCAGATGAAATACCCGAAATAGACACCCACGTTATCGATTGTTCTGACTCAACAACCATTTGAGAAAGCAGTAATGGTTTAAATGTACTCGTGGCGAGTGTTTCATAAGTTAATAACGGTGCCTTTGTACTTGCTAGCACTTGCCCTGTAACGCGCTCAGCAATATTCAAAGTCCCTTTGTTTTTTGCCTGTTCAAACAAGGCTTGGTTATCCCTCTGCTTTTGTAAACTAGGCAACCAATGGCTAATGCTGTTATGTTTAAAATTAGGGTTTAGTTGGGTTAAGCGTTTTAAAAATTGTTCTTGCTTTTGTAATAGCGCTTCGTCGCTATCTGCAAACATAAAAACAATTTGGGTGTCCCATTGCCCAAGTAATAACAAATGCTTTTTTTCGTTTAGCATTAAATGCTCGGAGCTTGCATTTAATAGCTTTACATCATCATTAAAGCTAATGGGTTTTATTAAAAATAACGCACTTATAAGGGCTAATAATGTAATGAGTATTGGCTTTTTTAAACTATTGCAGTATAAAAAAACCTTAATGAGTTTTTGACTCATCAATAAACTCGAAGGCGATAACGTGAGTGTAGATTGCCACAATGGCAAAACTGAAACTGTAAATAGCCAAGCACTCACTAAACCCGCAATAACAAACACACCAACTTGAGATAATAACGTTAGTGGTGCACCTAGTAAGCAGCAATAACCCAGCGTAGTCGTAATAAGAGAGAGTAAAAGCGCAGATTGAGTCCCTTTGCTGTAGCCTTTTTCATGCTCTTTTTTGGCTAAATCAGTCATACCATGAAATGCATAATCAATGGCAATACCAATCAAGGTAACTGCAAAAACAAGCGTTAATAAATGAATAGTCTTAAACAGCAACACCATAGCAATAGCGCCACCAATAAGTGCACTCAGTACGGTAAAGCTTGCTAATAAAATACTGTTTAAACGCCTAAATACCCAAAATACCATAACAATAAGGGCTAATAAGCTAATGCCACCAAACAGGCTCATCTCGTATTTAGCTTGTTTAGCATTTTCAGCCGTATGAAATAGCACACCAGAGTAAGTAATGCTTAAATCAGGGTAGGTTTTATTAAGTATATTTATCTGTTTAATTATCGCGCCAGCTAAATCAATTGATTTATTAACCCCTAAATTTTCGGGCGCTAAGTTTGCCAAAATGACACGGTATTCAACGCCTTTTAAACGTCGAGTTAAACGACCTTGTTCAAGCGTAAACAATTGGCTTTGTTTTAAGTTATCTTCTATAAATGCCGCTAAGCTCAAACTTGTATCTTTGCTTAAGGTAGCACTTACAAATGGGTTGCCTAACTGATTTAATTGCTCAAGGTAATAATGTTCAAACGTTGTTTTTTTGCTTAATATTTGCTTGTAAGTATCACTTAATAACGCATGTTTGAAAGGTGAGAATGTTTGCGCTAAATCGTTAACGGACGGAAAGTTAAATGTGCTTTTAATTGCATTATCGTCGAGCCATTTTTGGAAATCATCAAATGCTTTATTTTTATTATTTCCTGCAAACGAGAACATAATACGGTTAGCATTTTGCTGAAAAAAAACATCTTCCGCATGTGCAATTTGGGAGTGCGACTTTGGCAATAAGCTAAACATATCGGCGCTAAACGTTGGTTTAGACAGCCAAAAAGCTGCAGCAAAAAGTAAAATTAAACTGCTAAACCACCCTACAATAACGGTAATTCGTTTTGTCACTGCACTATTCCCTTAATTAACCACTGCATTATTTAAAAACATAATTTTATTTGAAATAAGTAAACTCAATTTTTGTGTTATTTCCTGAGTGCTCATTTAGTGTAATACTGCTCACTTTCTCAGCAGTTTCACATAAAATAAAATCACTAAATAATTGCTGTAACATCGCTTCTTTTGGTGTTAACTGTGTGCAACTGTCTTGCATTTTAGCAATATCAAAACGTGTTTCCAGCGCACTCATATTTACGCTAAGTAAGTCACTCAGTAATCCTACAAATTGCTCGCTACCAGGTTGTGGTATTAACTCACCATTGGTATTTTGTGCAAGCACTTTGCCGTTTTCTATTATGAGCATGCTCTCCACAGGCATTTTCACTTGCCAAATGAGCTTTTCATCAATTAACGAAAAAACACCCGACGAAATAAAAGGCTTAGCAAATCCATTAAATTGCTTATATTGCTTAAACTCACCTTTAATAGCTGCTGCATTTACTACAGAGCAAAACAGTAAAAAGCTAATGGCTATGCTCAATGTAAAACATTTTAAAAAATTCATTTAATCGCCTATAAAATAAAAATTTAATTCAAAACCGCTTTTAACTTATTAAATAAAATAGCGGGTGATTCAAATTGCATTTCTTTAGAGCTAACCTCAACCGCAACTTGTGTGGTTGAGGCTTTAGTAAGGCGCTTGTTAGTTAGCGAGTCAGTAATTACGTAATCAATCCGTAGTCGGTTCTCGTATTCTTTTAAATAAGCCGCTACTTTGATTTTTTGAGTAAATACCGCTGAGGCGACATACTTTATTTGCATATCAACAATAGGCCACGCGTAGCCCGATTCATGCATTTGTGGGTAATCATAATCAAATAAACGCAGTAACTCGCAGCGCGCTACTTCTAAGTAACGTGGGTAGTTACCATGCCATACAACATTCATTGGATCGCAGTCATGAAATGGAATTTCGATTTCTACCACATGCGTTAATAATGCACCTTTACTATTCATACAACGCCCAACGTTTAGTTTGAATATACCCTATTGTTTGCCTTAGCACGGCTTCCATTGGTCTATCCTCAGTGAGGTTTTCAAAGTAATCAGTTATATCGGTATACATGTTTTGCATATCTTGCGTTAAAGTCGAAAACTCAAGATCGCCTTGTTTTATACGCAATCTAACACCTTGAATACTTGCTAATAACGTACTTGCTAACACTTGTTCTGTTAGCTGTAAAATACGTAAACAATCGCGAGACGCAATAGTCCCCATACTCACTTTATCTTGATTATGACACTCTGTAGAGCGAGAAAAAACGCTGGCCGGCATGGTTAGCTTTAATGCTTCAGCAGTGTAAGCACTACAGCCAATTTGAACCGCTTTAAAACCATGATTAATATAACGGCGCTCTGGTGCACTATCAGACAAGTTTGAAGGTAGCCCATTGTTGTACTTAGTATCAACCAAAGAAGCGATTTGTCTGTCTGCTAAATCAGCAAGGTTTGCAACGGCTGTTTTCATGCTATCCATTGCCATTGCAATGTGGCCTCCGTAAAAATGCCCGCCGTGTAATACATGCTCACCTTGGCCGTCAATTATTGGGTTATCGTTTGCTGAATTAAGCTCGTTTTCTATCATGTGCCTAAAAAACGGCAGACTGTCTTGCAGAACACCAATAACATGGGGTGCACAACGGATTGAATACCTATCTTGAAGTCTGTCTGCATTACGAGGGTGATCGTGATGGTTTAAATCGTCTCTTATCCAACGTGCAATTTGCTGCTGCCCAGGATGTGGCTTAACTGAAAATAATATCTCATCAAAATGATGGCTATTTCCTTTAAGCGCTAAACTTGATAATGCAGTAATACGGCTCGCCAGTTTAGCTAAGTAATTAGCCCTATCAAACGCTAAACACGCTAATGCAGTCATTACCGCTGTGCCATTCATAACGGCAAGACCTTCTTTTGGCCTTAGTGTTAGAGGTTCTAAGCCAACTTCTTTCATAACTTCAGCACTGTTACGTACTTGGTCTTTGTAAAACACATCACGCTCGCCTACCATCGCACCTGCAACGTAAGATAACGGTGTTAAATCGCCACTGGCACCTACTGACCCTTCTTGTGGGATCACAGGCACTATATCGTTATTTAAGTAATCTTTAAGTAGGTGCAGCATTTCCCAGCTAATACCAGAGTAGCCCTGTGAAAGTGATGTTAAGCGGGTTGCTAAAATTGCACGCCCTTGCACTTTATTAAATACATCCCCGAGTCCACAGCCGTGAAAGCGAGTTAAATGCAGAGGTAATTCATCAACTAAATCAAGGGGTACAGCCACCGTTACAGAATCACCGTAACCAGTAGTAACGCCGTAAATTACGCCATCTTCTTTTAAAAGTGTGTCTAAAAAACGCAAAGCGCTATTAATTTTAACGCTAAAAGTTTCACAGCTATTTAATTGCACTTGTGTTTCATTAAAGGCAACTCGAACAATATCTTCAATTGATAATCGCTGATTGCCAAAAAGCTGTATATTTTGTTCAGTCACACTTGTTCTCCATTGATTGATCGCGCACTACCTGCTGATCACTTTTCCAAAAATCGTAAAAATTAAACCACTGATAAGGATATAAAGCTGCGTAATAACTCAAACGCTGTGCATAGTCAGTAATAATAAGTGTTAGCGCCTGCTGTCGCTCTCGTCGAGGCATTTTTAATGATTGGCTGTAATGTTCAAATATCACTTGATACTTTTTGCTTTTTTTATCTTTTAAACAAAACAAAAAGTAAACAGGGCAATCAAGCAGCGCGGCTAATATAAAAGGCCCCTGTGAAAATGGGGCTTTTTTGCCTAAAAATGGTACCTGTACCGACCGAGAAGCCGTTGTTGTGCTTGTTCTGTCGCCAACAATAACGATTATTTCTCCTTGTTCTACTTTTTCTTTTAGTAAAATAGCTAAGTCAGGCCCCATATCAGTCACTTGTATTAAATTAACCGACACATTTGGGTTAATCTTTTTAAGCATTTTATTAAATTCAACAGCGTGATGGGTAAACACCAGTACATTTATTTTTTTACTGCTGCGGTGCTGGCTAAGTGCCCTGCACACCTCTAAATTACCCAAGTGGGAACCTATAAAAATAGCCCCTTGATTTTGCTCATCTAGCTCAGCAAATAAATGCTCATTAGTGTATTTAATATCACGTTGGGTTATTCGCCCAAGCCAAGCATCAATTTTATCTAATGCGCTATCTGCAAAACTGCAAAAGTGCGTTAATTGCATTTTAAACGTAACAGGTTGTTTGCAGCCTTGGTAAACATTAACCTGCGCTAAAAACGCTTTAGATGCTACACGCGCTACTTTTCCTGTTAAAAAAAGATAAAAAACCACAGGAAACAAAACAATCCACAGCCCTTTTCTACCCAGTAATTTATGAGCAAATAACAGTATTTGAATACCTAAAAAATTACCGCGTTCTTGCATTTTAGACCAGTGTTTAGCGGCCATAACGCCTCTTTAATTTATGCCAAATTAACACAGGAGAGCGAATCAACATTCCAAAAAACAAGCGGGTGTGTAACCACGAAATACGCACGTTATCGTGTAATGGCTGAAAATGAGAAAGCCCATTTTCGGGGTAAATTACTTGGCTAGGTAAAAATACAAAAGGCACATTGCGCCAATATAAACGCACTAAAATTTCGGGGTCAAAATCCATGCGTTTTCCAAGCGATACCTCATCAATTAGCTTTGTACTTTGCTCAAGCGGATACACTCTAAAGCCACACATCGAATCTACAATTGTAAAACTTAACGTTTCAATCCATACCCAAACATGCGTTAAATAACGTGCTAAATAACGGTGTTTAGGCACTGAATCGTCATATATTGGGCAACAGCTTATAAGCGCTTTAGGCTGAGCGTTTGAAAGCGCTATTAGTTTTTTAATATCAGATAAGTCATGCTGCCCATCAGCATCAACCTGTATCGCATGCGAAAAACCTAGCTTATGTGCCTGCTTTAAGCCTGTTTGTACCGCGCCGCCTTTGCCTTGATTATCGTCGTGGGCAACTACACTCAACTGCGCGTATTTTGCGTCAAGCTTACTGAACACATTTTTAGCTTCGACGTTGCTTGCGTCATCAACCATAATAATAGGAAGATTAAATGACGATAATTGGCTCAGTACATCATCAATAACCGTAATGTGATTATAATTTGGGATAACAATACAAAAATTATTCATTTATCAGGCTATCAAAAACAACACGGCCAGATGCATGCTGCCCTTTGTTTGAATTATACGAAAAGGTATATTTATTCTCTGCCTTCTGCTCAAGCAATAATTCGATTGTTATACCTGGGGTAATCACTACCTGAAATTTTAATACTTCAACATTTTTAACAGGTTGCTGAACATTATAATATTTACAAATTGCAGCCACAGCCCAGTCTAATTGCACAACACCTGCGAGTATTGGGCCATCCGTAAAATGTCCTTTGAAATAATCTAAATCATGAGGAACTAGTAAGCTTAATTTATACTTTTGCTCTGCTTTTTCACAAGACAGTAAATCAGGCTGTGTTTTAGTCAACTTTTGCAAAAAGACTCTCCAATGCTTTTAAATTTAACTTTGCCTGTGAGTTGTATGGTAATTGATCTACAAAACGCCACTTTTTAGGGATACAAATTCGCTCAAAGCGCGCTAATGCATGCGCTTTTAATAAATTATTTGTAGCTAACTTACCGTCACCATTAAAAAATATCTGCCCTTTATGCGTAAGCACAACAATAGCGCCTACAATTAACCGCTCACCAGGCAAGGCGATTACTTTAGCTTCACTTACCCACTCACTAGTACACAAATGTTGTTCTAGCTCATCTAAACTTAATCGTTTTTCTTCTAATTTTATAATTCGATCGAATCGGCCTAATAGTCTAAATTGACCATTT
Organism: Pseudoalteromonas sp. c7(2019); assembly: GCF_011378625.1. Classification (NCBI taxonomy): domain Bacteria; kingdom Pseudomonadati; phylum Pseudomonadota; class Gammaproteobacteria; order Alteromonadales; family Pseudoalteromonadaceae; genus Pseudoalteromonas; species Pseudoalteromonas sp. c7(2019). Next base: position 63,549 of record NZ_WTKS01000017.1, read on the forward strand.
TTAAGTACTTCGCCTCTATCATCTAAAGGGTAATTTTTGTCGCGAACGAGCGGTGAGTTTAAAATTAAACGCTGATCGTCCAAAGCCCGTACTTTAATACCCGAAAAAGGCTGCCAAAGGCTAACCTTTTCAAGTGAAGTAACTTGTCGATATGCAATACCACCGGTTTCGGTACTACCAAAAACTTGTGTAACTGGTTTATTTAATTGCGTAAACAACGATACAGCATCTTCGTTTAATAGCGGTCCACCTGATGAAAAAATCCATTGTAAATGAGACTTATCATCCACTAAAACATTATCAATACATAACCGTTTTAACTGCGCTGGGCTTGAAACAAACACTACTTTTTTAAATAACTTGAGCTTTGTAGCTATATGTTCTGGGTAATGCAATAGTTCTGTATTTACAACCTTTCCTGCACGTAATGGCCACAATAATCTAAACAATAAGCCGTATATATGCTGATGCGAAACACTCGCTATAAAAATAGGATTATCAATCAGTGCGTAGCTATTAATTAATGTACTTAATTCTTTATTTATTACCTGCCACGTTTTTACAATTGGCTTTGCTTTACCCGACGAGCCCGACGTGTAAAAAACAATTGTGCCTTCTTGAGGCCATTTAATTGTTTCAATAGATACAAAGTGAGGTTGATTGACTAAGGTGCCTATATCTAAAAAATCAGCCTCTAAATCGGCTACTAATTCAGACTCACCAATAAAAAAAGGTGTTTGTTTAAGCAAGGAGTTTAACGTTGCAGGTTGCCCATTAGGCGGCAAAATCACTGTGTTTCCGTGTAGTGCCAAAGCAAATAAGTACACGGCAAATTTGTAGGTGTCTGTGGTGTATAAAACAACCGATGATTTAGCATTTAACGTTGATAGCTTTGCTAAAACTTCGTTTATATCACTAACAAACTGACGCTCCGAAATATCATTATCAGTATGATTAAAACATGTTCTTATCGCATTACTTTGAAAAGCATTAAACACCGGCGTTCCTTTTTACTTTTTGTCTGACTAGCCACTCTATAGCAAACAATGTGCCCATAGCTAAGTAAGCAATAAAACCATTATAAAAAGCCCAGGTTTCTAGGCTACTAAAAATACTGGTGTATAGGGCAATACCACCGTTTAATACAAAAAAAACACACCACACTAGCGTTACTTTTTTTGTATAAATTACACCGTTTTCATCAAGTGAGGGCTCAGTAATGCGCGCAAAGGTTTCAATAATAGAAGGCCCTTTATACAAAGAATACGCAAACACAACTAACATAACTAAATTAATGATTACGGGATACAAACGCAGCCCTAAGTCGCTATCCATTACCTTGGAAATCAAAATAGTAATGGCTGCTAAAAATGTAGCGGGCTTTAACCACGGCATTTTATCAAACAAGGCTCTGCTTAACCAAAGTCTAAGCCCGAGTAAAAATAGCAGTAATACTGTAATAATCTGACTATTAAAACGCGTAAGGCCTACGTACACAATAATAGGGTAGCAAGCCAAGCAAATCATAATTAACGTTGTTAAAACTGCTTTTAACATAGTATTAGTTAACTAACTTTTCTATTTCGGTGACTATGTCTTGCACTGTGCGCACAAGCTTAAAGGCATCAGGCTCAATTTTTTTACCTGTGATTTCTCTTAATTTTACAACTAAGTCAACTGCATCAATACTGTCTAAATCAAGATCTTGGTACAGGTTAGCCTCTAAGCTAATATCTTCTGGGTCTATTTCAAATTCGTTTTCTAAAATGCCGTGTAATACATCATAAATTTCAGCAGCGGTTTTCATCTTTCTTCCTACTTTTATATATTAAGAACGTGCTTGTTCAATAAATTTTGCTAAAGAATTAACTGAGGCAAAGTGCGCTTTAGTTTGATCAGAGTTTGCATCTATTTTCACATCAAATTGCTTCTTTATCGCAAGACCAAGCTCTAATGCATCTATGCTGTCTAGTCCTAGGCCATCTACAAATAAAGCGTCATCATCTTGTATGTCAGCAGTGGTCATGTCTTCAAGGTCAAGGCTTGAGATAATCAGTTGTTTTATTTGTTCTTTTAATTCGCTCATATATTTTTTAGCTCTTGTGTAAAATAATGTTGTAAATCTTTAGTCAATTGGCGTGATTGCATCGCAGGCATATCGCTGTCGTACGTTGCACAATTAAACTGCTGGCTCGCAAGCCCCATTGTAAAATGCGCCTGATATGGCGCGACCTTATACCAAGGTGTGCCTTTGGTTAAAGTGTTTGGCTTCATTTTAATTAAAAAAGTAGTAATGGGCGCATGACATCTAATTGCAATATTTGCAGCGCCTCGTTTAAACTTTAATGTTTTGTGAGGCTCTGTCCGTGTCCCTTCAGGAAATACAATTAAGTTATTACCCTTTTGCAAACTGCGCTCGCATTCTCGTAATAGCTCCTGCGGATCGTCATTACTTATATAGCCGGTGCTTTTAATAACGCCGCGCATAAAAGGATTTTTAAATAAATGCGCCTTTACTACGCAATCTGCATTTTTTACTACCGAAATTAAAACAACAACATCAATTAAAGAAGGATGGTTTGCTAATATCAGTTGCCCTTTTAAGCCTTCAATTTTTGCTTTATCGTTAACATGAAATCGAATAACGCCCGTTACATGCATTAAACTAACAAACAATTTGAAGCTGTAATGTACTGTCTTTCGAGCCTTAATCTTTTGTTTAACTGAGTCACTTTGAAATAGGCGCTGAGCAGGAAAAACAATAAAGGCTAATACTAAACCACCAACCCCAAAAACTGAAAAGCAAAATGCAGTAGCAATAATCCGCCAAATCAACCCACATAACCTTTGTACATTTTTAAGCATGGTATGTAAGCTGCCAATCGTGCTCAAGCGTGTTATGAACAAGTAATATATTGCTTCGCTCATACAAAGCTTTAGCGCATTGAATACTCATTGGTAAGTCGCTTTTTTCCATGCCCGTATTAAATACTTTGTTTAAACTAAAATGGGGTTCGCCTTTTTGCGGCGCTCTTATTATTAAACCAATAGAGTGTGCTATTTGCTGTTCATCGGCGTACTGAGCGTAAATATCGGGGAGAGTCTCGTCGGTATGAACTATTAACATGTGTTGCTGATCGTTATCAGCAAGTCTTACAAAGCCATCTACGAGTGCATAAATAAAGCTTTCGGCTCCTGCAGCTATAGCATTTGTAGCACTTGTATTACCCTGTATTATCCCAAAAAGTCCCGATGCGGCATTATGCACACTTAACCCAAAACCAGTGGGCGACAGTGGCTGATCATTTACTACATCAATAAGTAAGTTAGACGTTTTGTGAAAATCACCGTGGCGAGAAGAAAAAACACTCGGTAAATTAACATAGTTACCTTGAGTGCTTACTTGATGAGCACTAAAGAGTGCCATTTTAATAAAGGAAGTCATTCGGCGTCGCTGCATAGCAGGCACCCAACTAAGATTTAATACGGAGGAATCAAACCAATTACTCTCTTTTATTTGTCGCTGTTCGGGCTTTATCCATATAGCGAGTTCTTCAACAACAAATTTCACAGCTCTGCATATTTTATAATATATAAGGGAAGGAATTTTACCGATTTTAGCAATAGAAGTAAATAATCATTAACAAAAAGCACTGAACTAACACTTTGTTCAGTGCTTGCTCATATTGCTAAGAAAGAAGAGCTATATCATTCTGCTTTAAACACTTAGCTATACCGCCAACAACATCGTTATTATTTAACTCATTAATTAACACTTCGCCTTGAGCTTGCTGCTCATCACTAAGCGGTAAATACGGTAATCTAAATACAGGGTTTACTGCACCTGTCATCATCAACGCGGTATTAATAGCAATCGGGTTTGGTTCACAGAACAACCAGTTCATTAATGGTTGTAACGACGCATTTAGCTCGTTACTTGGCGTATCCATTAACTGACGAAATAACCCAGGTATTAAGTTAGAAGTAACCGAAATAACACCGTGCGCTTTATGTGTGTGGCGCGCATCATGACTTTCGTCATCGTTACCCGACCAACATGCAATACCTTGTTGTTCATAATGGGCAATACGTTCATTACCGCCACACTCTTTTACACCAATAAAATATTCATGCTTAGCGAGTGGCTCAATAATATCAGGTGTTAGGTCTTGACCTGTTCGCCCTGCTACGTTGTAAATAAAGGCAGGTCCAATATCAAGTACGCGCTTAAAGTGCTCTTTAACACCCGCAATAGACGTACGTCCGTAATATGGATTAATTTGCAGTGCTGCATCCATACCGCTGGCAAAGCCATATTTAGTTGCTTTAATCGCTTCACGGGTGTTGTTACTACCGGTATTACCAACAATAACCAGTTTGTCACCATACTTGTTTGCACTGTGCGCTATAAGCATTAAATGCTCTTCCCAGTTCATTAACTGGCCTTCGCCTGTTGTGCCACCAACTACAATGCCGTCAACGCCTGCTGCAATTTGTATTTCTACGAGTTCATCGTACTTTGCTAGGTCTATTTCACCGTTTGCTAAGTATGGCGTTTTAATAGCTGTAATAAGGCTTGCTTGTTTAATTTGGTCTAGGGTGCGCATAAAAAATCATTATTTATAAAACTTGCGCTATTTGTAACATAATTGCCGGTACTTTTGGAGGTGTAAGCCTACATTTAATTATAAAATTTCTTGTGTTATTAAGTTTGGTAATACAAAATGAATAACTGTATATATGAACAGTATTTTATTTTTAACGATACCAGAGGCTTTATGCGTTTATCTGACTACTTAGCAACTCATTTTTATAACACCGATGAACTGTGCCAAGCATTAAATATAGATGCAGATACACTTTTAGCTTGGCAAGAGCGAAGTGTTTTCCCAAAACCAAGTTACTGTATTAAAAGTCAACTTAGCTGCAGCTCATATTCAGGTTTGTATGAATGCGAAGAGTATGACGACTATTACCCGCGCGGCTGTGTTAATTGGGGGCAAGGTCTTTTAAAACAAAAAATAGAATCATCAAGCCATGCTTTTAATTATTTTGCGCAGCAATATACTGCAAGCCTAACTAAACTCGCTCAGCAAGGATTTACGTTTAGCGAAGAGCTATTTGGCTGCGAAATAGACGAGCACTTACAGCAAGTTTGGCAACAGTTTTTATGCAGTAAATATGGCGTACTTACTCAAAATGGATTAATAGACGAAATAGTCTCGGTAGATATTGGCAGACTATTAGTTGACGACATTACCGAACTGCGCAGTAAAGCGAGTTTAAACCAAGAAGAAAGAACGCTACTGCACCCCGCCATGAAGCTTTTAAACAAAGCATTAGGGCATGGCGCCGATCATGAAAAACAACACACATTACGCACCCGCTATATAGATGCACTTATTTTAAAATACGACTTATCTATTAAATAGTTTTGCATTATTTTAGGATTATTTGACGAAAAACAAGATCTGTTAACTTAATTGTTACGAAAAATGTAATTTAAAGGCACTGACTCAATGACAATCAAAACAAAAATAAGTGTAATTTCTGCTGCAATCACTATTCTGTCTTTTAATACGCTAGCTAAAGCTAACCACGAAATAGCAAATGACGACATAATAAAAATGCAGCGTGCAGCACTTGCTAAAAACACTGCGAATAAAGGCTTTGGCCCACAATCTCCACGCAATATTGATAATTATAAAGGCGAAAACACCGTAGTTTTCTCTCATGCCCCAACTTCATCAAACATGAACTTATGTAATATACACTTTCATAAAAATGCTGAACATGCCGGTGGTGAGTTTAGTAAATATGCCGGAAATGGTAATGGAAAAGGCTTTAAAAGTGGCTACTTATATTCAGGCTCTTTAACTAAAAGTGAAAGTAAACCAGCAAAAATTGAAATTTGTCCAAGCGATCACGGCGCGCTTTTAGTTGGCGATACCATTGAGGTTCATAACGTTCATACGTCAGCAATTGTAAAACCAGGCCCTACCTTGGGTAGCTGTTTAAGTGATTCGATTAAAAATCCGCAACTACGTGTTGAAGCTCAAGTATATGTATTAGTAAACGATGCTAACGCACTTGATTTTGCTCAAATAAGCACCGTGTCATCTGTTAATGGTTACTATCAAGCTATTGCTACACCTACAAATACGGGTAAACCGGTTGTTTATAGCGGTTCAACTACTGGTCCTAGTTACAACGAGACAGGCTCTCCTTTTCAAGTAACATGGTCAGTTAAACCAAAAGTAGCAAAGGTTGATATAAACAGTGTTGGCAAATGGTGTGAAAGTAACACCTTTAATGAAGATCATGCTCACGGCGTACGAAATCTCGTAATAAATCCTGCATTACTCTCTAAAATCAATAATTAAAATTTAGCCAAATAAAAAATAACCCGCTAATTAGTGGGTTGTTTTATTATGACCGTTAAAATGAGTATTACGCTTAATGGGATAAAAATGTCACATTAAATGTATTTAAATCTTCATATGTAATACATGTTTGCTCATTGGTATTAAGCTCAACAACACCACAGTAAGAACCAGTTATAAACACTTGCCCTGCTTTTAAGTTAATTCCCTTTGCTGATAAGTAATTAACTGCCCAATAAAGTGGAAGCTGCGCAAGTTCTGCAGGATGCACACCTGCTAGGTTTAACTCCAGCTCAGTTTGCTTAACGTTAATATTTACAGTACTTGCGTTATACGCTTTGGCTTTATCTATTTGTGGGCCTAAATACACGCCTTGATTAGATAGGCCATCGGCCAGCTTTTCAATGTGCGTGCTTGGAGTGTCTTCATCAAACCTTTTTTGGATAAGCTCAAGTGCCAAGTGGGCGCTGGCAAATGCAGTATCCACGTCTTCATTTTTATAGGTCTTATTACTTGGTAAATCGCTTTGCAAAATAAATGCAATTTCTGGTTCAACAAGCGCTTTATTGTTTGTTGTATACAGTGGGCAATTTTCAGCTTGTTTTATAGGTGCATGTAAAAGAGGCGCTAATATAATTGAGCCATTATCTAAAGGCAGCATACACTTCCAGCCATATACCGTTTGATCATTTAAGTAAATCATCAACTTTTGTACTTCTATTGCATCGTCAGTCGAGTCTAGTACTAACTCTTTAGGAAAGTTTGAACGTGCTGGGTTTTCATCTCTTTGTGCTAATAGATGAGTAGCAATTAGTTTTAGCTGTATTGAGTTGTTCACATAAATCTCTTTAAAATACGTTACTGGTTAAGCAGTAAATAGGAAGGATTACATTATTAATGTATTAGCTTAAGCATTAGAACATCATGTTAAATGCCTATAATTAAAATTGTATTTAAAACAAAGCGTGGTAATTATTTAAGTATCAATAGATTTAAGCGATCGTAAAAATAGTCCTAAGCCGCCAAACGCTAAAATTATAATAACAATCAAATCAAACGACGTCATAGTTCGCATACTAAATCGAACACTCGATATAACGCCAAATATGAGTGCGGTTAACGAACCTAGAGATAGCACCCAGCCTAAAATATTTTTAGAATTGTAAAAAATCAGACCCACACCAAAAATAAATGGGATCATAACCATGCCGCCTGTAACGCCAAAGCCACCTAAAGCATTAACACTATAAATGCGAGAACTTAGTCCAAAATTAGAGGTCACCGAAATTGCGTTTAGCAGCATATAAAAGCCACCGCACATCATAATCAAACCAATAAAAAAATGCCCAATACCACCAGAGCTTCCACCCGCACCTTTCATTATTAATTATTCCTTTTATATTTTTAACTTAATCGTTTTAAATGGTAATTACTCGACTATTAACATTGACCGCAATCTACATAATCAATCAGTGCACACGCGAAAACACTTATCGCGTAATTACATGCCAAATAACATAAAACCAAGATAAAAAACCATGCAAAATTGCCCATAACACAGACTCGTTAGCACTCCATGAAATAGCAATTGCTAGGGCCGTACCAAAAGAGACTCCATATTTTACTATTTCATTTCTTGAGTTTCTCATTAATTATATTCCTAGTTTTTAACTTATTAGCTGTTTGATTTGCTTACTAAAACTGACAGTTCTTTACCATCAATAATAATACTTGCTTCTTTGCCTAGTTCAACAACTAAAGAGGGAGCCATATGTTTTCCACCTAGTTTTAGGTCAGTTGCTAAACTAACAGTAGAATCATCAATTGGCGTTACTGTAAGAGCAAAACTATACGAATTATCAACTGAAACTGACGCCTCTTCGTTTGAATTGACTACTAAAACAGGTGAGCCAATTAAGTTTTTATTATCATAAAATTTGGCATTTACTACAAAACTATCATTAGCTTGTGCAAATGAAACAAAGCCTAACAACGCTATTATTGCGATTATTTTTTTCATTATTATCTCCATATAAATTATACAGTTTAAAGCTGTTAAGGCTTTATTGGCTGTGATTTTTTAGCTAGCAATTTACCAGCTAATGATTAAAAACTTATGTTTTAGCTCTGATGACATAACCAACGCCCAGCGAACTAATATAGAACAACACTCCAAATACACTAATATCAATGAGTAGCTTTAGAATGTCAAAAGTATCTGTAAACACAAGATACTCAAAAGTAAATAAGTGAAATATAACTTTTGATCCGAAATACGCAGTTAATAAAGGGATTACAAAAATAAGAATAGATTGATTTGATTTATTAATTTCCATACCCATGTCTCCATTATTAGTTTAATTAACTCAGCTGTAAAATAGGTAAGTACTGAAGGACGAAAATTGCCAGCGGCTAGCCTCCCTTCTCGCCTTAATTACTTATACGGTGCTACCTTGAATTCTCTGCTTTGTAATTCATGGTAGTTATTTATCTTTGCAACTGCATTTTTGACTTGATCAGAAGTTGCACTTTTACAGAAGTATAGAACATATCCTCCCGTAATATCTTTATTAGAACTGAATGCATATTCAAGACCGAACTTTTCACACAATACGTCTTCAATATAATCCTTGTGATCGTAATCAATTAATTCAATTGATGCACCCCATTCAACGTGTTCTCTAACTTCAATTTTTGACAAGATATATCTGAATTCATCAAACATGTCACGTATACCTTACGTCTTATAATAGAAAGTGGTTAGTTAAAATATGCAGAAGTAAGGAGCCTATTAACAACTACCAGGCTTATAGTTAAATTACTACCTAAGATTTACCCTACTCTAATTCCCATCGTCATAGGTGGATAAACATGTCTGATAACAAAATTTTTTTCATTATCAAAAGTTAGTTTAAATTGATTTACTACGCCTTCACCTAAATGATCACTTTCAACAATGTCGCATATTCGGCTCGGCAGTTTTGAAATATTAAAAGGGTACAATAATTCAATTCTTTCTACAGGTTCTATACTCAAGCCTAAACTTGGGTAATAACCAATAGCGTCAACTTCACACGGTTTAATTAAATAAGTTTTGCCATCTTCAAATTCTAAGGTTATTTCATAGCAAATCAAAAAACCTTCATTACTCTTATCTTGCCATGCTAGGTGAACTTTTTCGTGAATATGACTTAATGAAACAGCTATAAGAACTTTTCCTTTCAAACTATTCAAGTCGAACATATATGCTTAATGCCTTAAATTACATCTTTCTATATTTACACCAGAGAATTTTAATGTAAACAACAAATTAAATAGGCTATTTATTAGAGTGGGTTGTGATATCAAAACGACTTTTAATAAAGTTATGAACCTCTTTTGATTTCGACGCACTACGAATGCGAATTAACAAAAAAGAGTCCTAATAGGTTTCATTGATATTGGCGAAGTTGAGTATTTAGGCAGGTTGGGCTGTAAGAATGAAAGGTGATGTAGGTTAACAGCACCTATTTGAGTATTTACTTTATGATATGTAATTTAGCTAAGTATTTTAATACGTACCATAATAGGCACTATAAAAAGAATTTAACCAATTGATTTATATACATCAATACTACTATTGGTTAAAAGCCCAGTAACTTGCGTACCAAATGCTTTAAAGTGTGGCTCGTTTTTATGCGCTTCAAAGTGCTCGTCAGACGCCCACTGTTCGCTAACAACGTAGTCGGTATGTTCATCATCACTTTTTACCGATAGTTCATAACGTAAGCACCCTACTTCTTGGCGCGATGACTTTTGTAAGTTTTCAAGTGCTGTAAGCATCACATCTGCATCAATATTTTTGCACGACAGTGCAGCTATAACCGTTAACATGTGTATTCCTTCTTAAAAGTTAAGGTGTAGATAATCTACACCTTAAAATATTTAGTTTAACTTTGCGTTTGAGGTAAGTTTACTGATCCCACTGCGGCGCAAATTCTGGTGTTGCTTGGCGGTCGCCACAATCTAGGCCATCAATGCGGGCTATGTCTTCATCATCTAATTTAACGTGGTCGTTAAAGTTATCTTCTAAGTTTTTACGCTTAGTTGATGATGGAATTGTCGTCATACCGCTGGCGTTAACCCATGCTAAAACAACTTGTGCTGGACTTGCATCGTGCTTTTTAGCAATATCGATAATGGTTTGATCTTTAAGTACTTTGCCTACTACAAATGGCATGTACGCTGTTACATGAATGTCGTGCTGAGCACAAAATGCGCGTAATTTAGTATTAGTTAAATATGGGTGCACCTCAACCTGATTGGTAAATATTTCACGCGAGTCAAGCGTTTGCATTGCTTCATTTAAGTTTGCAATGGTGAAGTTTGATACACCAATGTGCTTAGTTAAACCAAGCTGCTTCGCTTTTAGTAATTCAGTGAGGTATTCACTCATTGGCTCGTCGTTAGCAGGCGATGGCCAATGAATTAGCAGTAAGTCGACCGAATCAACTTGTAGCTTTTCAAGTGACTTTTTAACGCTTGGGATAAAGTCGCCTTTATTTAATTTGTTATTCCACACTTTGGTGGTTAAGAATATTTCACTGCGCGGAATATTACTATCTTTTATAGCTTGGCCTACTTGCTCTTCGTTGCCATAAATTTGTGCAGTATCAATATGGCGAAACCCAACTTCGAGTGCCATTTTTACTGAGTTATAGGCAGTGTCGCCCTCTAAGCGGAATGTTCCCATACCGAGTTCTGGCATTTCTATTACACGTTTTGTCATGGTTTATCCTTATAAAATAATCGGTTTGAAATACAAACTTTTAAAAGTTTTACGAAATACACCTTTTACTTCTTATTACGACTGTCACTTAAAAATCTATGACCTCATAACAGGTATGAGGTCATTAATTTTAGTTTCAAGGTTAGGGTCTGTTAATCTTTAGAGATTACATTTGCAGCAGTGTATTTGGTATTTAGGCAAGGCAGAGCCTATGCAGTGTGGTTGTTCCACATTAATAGGCGATAACGCAGCATAAATGCCAAATACGCGCTGCCTGTAGGTTCTTCCTAGGGTGGATTTACTCTTTGTCCCTCGATTTTTACTTAGCCCACTAGGTTACAAACCTCGCTCCGTGATTAAATCCTCCCTAGATTGAACAAATTTAATCCTAAAAGGTCAACAGACCCTGCTAAGGCTTTATGCTTGCTGAATTTCACGTTTATCAAGCATACCGCTGTAGCGTGTAACACCAAGTGCTAAAACAGAGATAACGGCGCCTATCCATGCTGTATCTTGCAGGGTCATGTTCTCTACTACGCTACCACCAATAATTGAGCCAAGTGCAATACCAATATTAAATGCGGCTATGTTTAAACCTGATGCAACATCTACCGCATTTGGCGTGTGCTTTTGTGCTTGCTTTACTACATAAAGTTGCAAGCCTGGCACATTACCAAAAGCAAATGCGCCCCAGACTAAAATAGTAAGTACAGCAGCAATTTTTGATTCCATCGTAAAAGTAAATATCAGTAAAATAATACTCAAAGCGCTGAATATAATGCTCAGTGCGCTAATTGGGCCGCGTTTGTCGGCCAACTTTCCACCCCAAATATTACCTATCGCTACCGATACACCGTAAACAAGCATTATTAAAGCAATAGCCGAAGGCGCAAAACCTGTTTGTTGCTCTAAAATAGGTGCTAAATAAGTAAACGCTGTAAACGTGCCGCCGTATCCCAATATCGTCATTAAATACACGAGTAATAAACGCGGTTTTACAATTACTTGTAGTTGTTCTTTAAACGTGGCTGGTATTGATTGTTTTAAGTTTTTTGGCACTAAAATAGAGCTGCCGATTAATGCAATTAAACCTAATACCGACACAACTAAAAACGTTGCACGCCAACCAAAGTGTTGTCCAATCCATGTATCTAGTGGCACACCAGTTACTAGTGCTACAGTAAGCCCGGTAAACATAATTGCAATTGCACTGGCTTCTTTGTCTTTGCTTACTAGACTTGTGGCAATCATCGATCCGATTGAAAAAAACACACCATGGGCAAGCCCCGTTAAAATGCGCGCAAGTATTAATGTTTCGTAACTTGGCGCTTGCCAAGCGAGTAAGTTACCCAATACAAACAAGCCCATTAAGCTTATTAAGACCACTTTACGATTCCAACGACCCGTTAAAGCTGTTAGCACCGGTGCACCAATAGCAACGCCAACCGCATATAAACTTACAAGCAAACCCGCTGAAGGTAGGCTTACGCCTAAGTCGTTTGCAATGGTGGGTACTAATCCCACTATTACAAACTCAGTTGTTCCTATTGCAAATGCGCTTAAGGTAAGCGCCCACAAAGCCAATGGCATAGTTATATCCTCATTAATATTTGAAGAATGTAGTTTGGCTAAAATATCGTTTGCAAAAAATAGCATTAGTGACAAAATACTTTTGTTAATAATGCAAAGATGGTGTTGGTATATTATGGCGGTTCATTCAAAAACTGAAGATTTAGAAACGTTTATAACGGTAGTAGATTGCGGAAGCTTTTCGGGGGCAGCTAATTTGCTCGATCAACAAGTGGCTAAAGTGTCGCGAGCTGTATCACGCCTTGAAAATACACTGCAATGCACTTTACTAAACAGAACAACACGCCGATTAGAACTTACCGAAGAGGGCCATACTTTTATAAAATATGCGCGCGAAGGATTAAATACGCTTTATACCGGTGAAGAAGCCATAAAGCTTTTAAAACAAGCGCCAAGTGGCAAGCTGCGAATAGATGCGGCAAGCCCTTTTGTATTGCACCAACTTACGCCTTTAATTGACGAATTTGCCAAGCAATACCCTCACATAACGCTTGATATAACCTCACACGACAGCATTATTGATTTACTTGAACATAAAACCGATTTAGCCATACGCATTGGTGATTTAAAAGACTCAAACTTACATGCTCGTAAACTCGGCAGTAGTCAGTTACGTATTGTAGCCAGCCCAGAATATATAAAAAACAACGCAGCAATTATACAAATAGATGACTTACAAAATCATAAGTTAATTGGTTTTAGTGACTCCCCAAAATTAAACACTTGGCCGTTAGTAAAGCCCGCTTTATTTACGTTTTCGCTTAGCGCAAGCAGCGGCGAAACAGTGCGCCAACTATGTATTGCAAACCAAGGCGTTGCGCTACTTTCTCACTTTATGATTGGCAATGACCTAAAAACAGGTAAATTAGTTGAAGTGTTACCCAGTGCAGTTAGCTCTCCTAATAACCGAGAGGTTGTACAAGCCGTGTATTATAAAAACAGTGCGGTATCGTCTCGAATTGTGGCTTTTTTAGATTTTATAAAGCCACGACTAAGCTTATAACTATATTAAAAAGCAAGTTAAATTATGCTTGGTTATTAAAAAGCAAACCTGAATTTTTATTATCTGAAGATGATGAAAACATTGAATCCATTAAAGTAGATACATTTTTTCGCACTGTTAATTGTATCGACGATAGCTCACTATCGAGTTGCTTTTTAAGTTCGCTTAGCTCTTCTATCGCTCCCCCTGTGGGCGTATCAGAACTATTGGTCATTTCTCTTATTTTACTCTGTAAATCTTTAATTGACTCGATCGCTTTATTCATTTGAACTGCTGAATTGTCACTCGAATCTTCTGTTTCGCTGCTAATAATAGACTTTGCGTCTTCAGTAGCTGCAGTAGAGCTCGTAGTTTTTTCGGCGTCTTTATTTAAAGAAGAGTCTGCTTTAGCCTCTGGACTTTTACTAGGATCATCCGTTTTTACAGTGTTTTTATTTAAATTACTTAGGCTTGAATAGCCATTGTCATTGTATAACTGCGAAGAAAGAGTTCCAAAATTCATTTTTGCCTCATGTGTCTAAAAATTGACGACTTTATTTTTATAATTAGAAGCAATTATCATTCCAAATATGGTAACAAATTGACCATCCGTATTTTAAACGGGAACAGGACTTATAAGTCGCCACGGGGTATTATTTTGCTTAATTTAAAATGCGAGGAAAGCTATACTTTTAAAATACGCCTGCGAAAGGCTAAATATTTTATGCACAGATGAAAACGTCATAAAGCTTTAAAACAAGCGCCAAATGGCAAGCAGCTAATAGATGCGGCAAACCCTTTTGTATTGCATCAACTTACGCCTTTAATTGGTGAATTCGCTAAATAATACCCTCACATAACGCTTGATATAACCTCACACGGCAGTACTATTAATTTACTCGAGCATAAAACAGACTTAGCCATACGTATTGGTGATTTATAAGATTCGAACTTACATGCTCGTAAACTTGGCCGTTAGTAAAACTCATTTTATTTACGTTTTCGCTTAGCGCAAGCAGCGGCGAAACAGTGCGGTATCATCGCGAATTGTGGCTTTTTTAGATTTCATAAAGCTTAGGCTTAGTTTATAAGCTCTGTATATTAATATTAATATGCTTATTAAATGTTTTAACCGATTTTTTGACGCTTTTTAATAATCAAAAAGTATAAATAACAAAAGTAGTAATTAAAGGTATTAATTAAAATGGATTCTTTAACGCAGGTAGCATTAGGCAGTGCTGTAGGTTATGCGGTGTTAGGCAATAAAATAGGTCGAAAAGCCGTTTTATGGGGAGCAATTTTAGGCACGCTCCCTGATTTAGATGTATTTTTGCCATATGGCGGATCTGTAGAAACATTTACTTATCACCGTGGCTTTAGCCATTCGTTATTAATACATTTATTAATTAGCCCGCTCATTGTATGGCTAATATTAAAAGTACACGCGGGAATGCAAATTTATAAAGTGCGCTGGTTTTGGCTAGTATTTTTAAGTTTATCTACACATGCCCTATTAGACAGCCTAACGGTATACGGTACACAACTACTCTGGCCTTTTACTGAGTACCCCTTTGCGGTTTCTAGTGTGTTTATTATTGACCCCGCTTACACGCTTCCTTTATTAATTGGCGTAATATGTACGCTAATACCCAAAATAAAAGCAGCAACGGCTTATCGTATAAATGCAGCAGCCTTAGTTTTAAGTAGTCTATATTTATTTTGCGCTTTAATTTTAAAAGTAAATATTGATGACAAAGTAAAAACGGCTCTCAACAACAGGCAAATATCAGTAAATGCGTATGTTAGTACGCCTGCTCCGCTAACCACTTTGCTGTGGCGTATTGTTGTGATGTCTGACGGACAATACTACGAAGGTTATGCATCAGTATTTGACGCACCCAGCGATGTTACATTAACGGCTTATCAAACAACGCCTTCACTGTTAAATAATATTAGCGATGAATGGGCTATAAAACGCTTGCAGTGGTTTACTAAAGGGTTTTATTCGGTGCGCCAACAGCAAAGCAATATTGTACTTTCTGATTTACGTATGGGCATGGAGTGCAACTATGTGTTTAATTTTGTAGTGGGTCAAAAAAATGATTCAGAAGTGAGCATTGGTAACTTTGAAAAAATAAGTCAAAGACCAAACTTAAACAATCTTCATAAAATATGGAACAGGGTTTGGCAACCAAATGTGTCTTTAGCATCACCCGCGGCAAAAAATGACTGCAATAGCGAATAACGGCATATTATAAGATTCGTACTAGCATGAGGAAGTTAAGTGAAGTTCAAGCAGCAATTAAACTAAATAGTTCACTAAAGTGATTGCTGCTTTTTTTGCTGATACATTGCAACATCAGCATCTTGAATCATATCCTCAACCGATTTACCTGTATCGTGTTTAAAGTGTGTTACTCCTACACTGTAATCAATTTTGTATGGCTTGTTTAAGGTATTATTAGCATGCGCTATTGCATCCGCAAACCTTTGTAAAACAAACTCTGCTTTTGTCTCGTCTGAGTCGCTTAACATCGCAACAAATTCATCTCCGCCAAGTCGACCTATGACTTCACAATCACGAAATGAACTAAGCATAATTTGTGCAAATTTATTTAATACAAAATCGCCTTCGTGGTGTCCATAAATATCATTAATTTGTTTAAACTTATTGAGATCAAACAATATAAACGACATTGATACTTTGTTTCGCCTACATACATTTAGCGTATGTTCGGCAAGGTTTAAAAAGCCACGTCGATTAGAGATTCTTGTTAACTCATCAATTGTGGCTAGTTGAATTGATTGAATTTCTCGCTCGACTAACGTGCCTAAATCTCTTAGTAATTGTTTTTCTTCATCATTGAGTTGTCTAGGTTTATTATCGGCAAGGCACAAAGTGCCTATAATGACTCCTTCCCTTAATTTTAAAGGAAAGCCTGCATAAAAGCGTACCTTAGGATCGCCTGTAACAAAGGGGTTATCAAAAAACCTTTCGTCTTGAGCTGTATCTGGGATTATTAATAACTCGTCTTGATTTATGGTGTGGCCACAAAATGAGGTTTCGCGAGGAAGCTCAGCCGCATCAAGCCCCTGCCTTGATTTAAACCACTGGCGGTCTTCGTCAATCAAAGTAACCAATGAAATAGAAACATTAAACATACGCTTGGCAATACGAGTAACACGATCAAAGCGCTCTTCATGAGACGTATCTAGAATTTTTAATGCTCTAAGCGCGTGTAATCGCTCAGCTTCGTTATTTGGAATCTCAGGTTTAATCATTAAAGCTCTATTAATTTTAAATGTTTTATAAATTACGAAACTGGAGCGAATATTTTCGAGTATATAATCCGATAAACTTATTTAAACTATAAACAGTCTGCCTATTCAAACTAGAACATTACCTAAAAATAGCAATAAATAAATATTTATAAATATCAGTAAGTCGTGCCTAAATAAATATAAGATTCAATCCGCAAAAAATTATGATTTAAACAGGTGGGAGTAGTGGTTGATACAACATAGCTACTCTTTAATGAAAAAGTAGTAGTGGCTATTTAGTTTTATTTAAATAACCACTGGATTTGGCATACTTACAAAAATAAACACTTTAATTTTGGTGCTCATATTGTCCACGGTAAACTTCAAATACTTTTAAAACAGTATGTTGCTCTTTAGTTAGGTTATCAAACCAATCATCAAACAGCTCATCATCTTCTTGCTCGCTTAGTGCCATATACCTTGCTAGTAACTCTACAATATCATTGTGGTTGCAGGTTAAAGGATTTACTTGTTGCGCCAAGGTACTGTGGTCGCGCTCTCTTAGGGTTTCCATCACCCCTTGATCAATTTGTTCTTGTTGTTGTGTTGCGTCACTCATACATAACCTCTGTAATAACTTTATAACCGTATTTGTTAACGTTTTAACTCTTAAATATAGTTATAACAGCCTAAACGCCAATAGCCAGCATTTTTGATTCAAGTGCTTATTTTTTGATTTGTTTGCGCAAATAGCCAGCAATTACGGCCTTTTTGAGGAACATTTAAATAATTTGCAATGGGAGAATAAATACGTTAAATTGAAATGATATACTATCACATATCATTTATTGAGGCGTATTATGAAACCAAATATTCATCCTGATTACCACGTGGTTGCTTTTCACGATACCGCTGCCGATTCTTACTTTATTATTGGCTCAACCATAAAAACGAGCCGCACAGTAGAAATAGACGGTAATACATATCCATACGTACCTATTGATGTATCAAGTGACTCGCACCCATTTTATACAGGCAAGCAAAAAACAACCGCTACAGATGGCCGCGTTGCGCAGTTTAATCGTCGTTTTAAAAGTTTATCGACTGTTAAAAAGGAAAAGGTATGAAAGTATTAAGCTCTCTAAAAAGTGCCAAGCAACGTCCGGGGTGTCAAATTGTAAAACGCAAAGGCCGCGTATTTGTAATTTGTAAAAACAACCCACGCTTTAAAGCAGTACAAGGAATGAAAAAGAAATAAGTTAAACGGGGATGCTCAACATATAATTAGGTAGCTTGCTTAAGCTACCTAATTTAGGGGGGACTATTTTACCACTACTGAAAACTCTGGCACTGCCTGAATTACTTTTTTTACCGTACAGGTATTAACGGCTGCAATAAGCGCCTTTTTATATTTATCAGGGAAGCCTTCTGGTAAGTTAATCTCAATTGAAAATAGCTTTTTACCGTTGTCATCTACATTTTCGTTATTTTGAGTAAGCGTCATACCTTGCGTTGAAATATCACGCTGCTCGCAAAACTTACGCGCATAAAAACCTGCACATAAAACCATACTTACTAAAAAATAATCAAACGGTTCTGGATACTCTGCATTGCCACCAGCGTTTACGCTTTGATCGCTTATTACTTCTAGGTCGCCAAATTTAGCGCTTTGCTTTTGGCCTTCTAACATTGAAACTGAAATTTCCATTGTGTTTCCTTATATTTATTGCTGCAGATATCTTTAACGCAATTAGCTTAAAAGTAGCTACTAAAGATACATATAGTCTAGGTTTATGAACCGAACAGTAATTCAAAGAACCCTGGAGGCTCGTGTAACTCATGATATTTTTTACGTAAATCATCTATATTTTTCAGTGGTTCTTTTGCCGCACTTAGCCCCTGCTCGTTTGCTGCTTTTTTTGCAAGTTCAGCTTGCGCAATCACTTTATCAAGGCCCTGCAATGACTGCTCAGGTTTTTTGTAAAACTTACCTGTTTTACTCACTTTAACCAGCTTTATAAATTCATCAATCGCAGTATTAAATTCACTAAGTTGAGTTGCCTGCACCGCTTGTTTATATGCAAGGCCCGTGTTTTTCATATTTACTTCAAGATCGACTTCTTGCTGCGCAAAAGACATTGAACTAAACGCAAAGGTAAAAATAATAACTAAATACTTCATGGTCAAACCTATTAATTAAAAACACCTAAATTGTATCAAGTTTACGTAGCAAAGTAACTTTACGAGCTGTTATGAGCACTTTGAGCTGTAAAGGGGGTTTACAAATTAATCATTTTAAAGCCGCAATAGTGAAAAATATTCAAATAACGATTTTTTTGAATAAAAAACACCTAATAAAAATCACTTTAAAAGAGTAATAACACACATAACCTTTACAAATAAGTACATATAACACTCGCTGACAACTTCATATAAATAAAAATTTATATGTGAATAATTATAAACCGCAAAAAATTGACTTAAAAAACAACTGAAAATTTAACAAATAAAAACCAATGTTAATAACTAAAATATATAAGAAAAACTAAATGTAAAAACACCTCAGTAAATCATTTAAAGGGCCTTTGTAATTAATACCAAAAAACACAATAAAAGTTCTTCAGGTTATTTCAAGTTGCTTATTTTACAGTGAGTTAGCTGCTTTTAATAAAATAATCAGCATGCAATAATCGCCGCCCTCATAAAAAAAGTTATAGGGCTTTATCCAAATACAAACTGTATTTGGATAAAACTACATTGTATTTAATTACTATAAAATGTTCTCTGGGAATCAAATGAAACGTCATAATTTACTTTCTACTAGCATTAAATGTGCATTAATTACTGCTGCTGCAACAGCAAGTAATTCTGTGCTTGCACAAGATGAGCAAGCAACAAAAATTGAACGTGTTGAAGTAACGGGTTCACGTATTTTACGTGAAGGTGCTATTGCGCCTGCACCGGTTACAGTTATCAGTGGCGAGCAGCTAATGAACACTGGCGCAGTAAACATTGGTGAAGCGCTAAATAACTTACCAGCACTTGGCAATACATATTCTATGGCTAACTCAGGCCGTTTTATTGGTACTGCGGGTTTAAATATTCTTGATTTACGTAACATGGGTACAGATCGTACTTTGGTACTTGTAAATGGCAAGCGTCATGTATCAAGCTCTGCAGGTTCTCAATCTGTAGATACCAACACTATTCCAAGTGTATGGGTTGAACGTGTAGAGATAATTACCGGTGGTGCATCTGCTGTATACGGTGCTGATGCGGTAACAGGTGTTGTTAACTTTATATTAAAAGACAACATTGAAGGTATGGACTTTAGCGTTACACGTGGTTTTGCCGATTTAAGCAGCTACAACAACGAAAAAGCGACGTTCTCATACGGCTCTAACTTTGATAACGATCGTGGTAATGCAGCTTTTGCTATTGAATACTCAGGCCAGGATTCATTAAACGCGCTTGATCACCCTTGGACTAGCACTTCGTTTAGTAGTTTACGTAATCAAGCCCAAACAGAAGTAAACAAAGATAGCGCAGCTTTCCCTGATAAAATCTTAACACCTAATGCTGGTTATTACGCTATTAATAACGCCGGTGTTTATGCACTTGAAGATGGATATACTAATAGCTTTAACGCCGACAGCAGCGCTCGCGACTTATACATAGGTGATAATGTAGATGGCTTGTCGTGTGCAAACTGTGATTCGTTTAATCTTGGTCAATTTGAAGAGATTCAACCTGAGTTTGAGCGCTACAACGTAAACTTTAAAGTTAACTACGATGTTACCGACGACTTAAACATTTACTTTGATGCAAAATACGTAAACAGCCAAGGCGAAAGCATAGGTCAACCTGCGTTTTTCTTCTTTGACGATGAAAACAGCATCAAAATCGACAACCCTTACCTAGACCCAGCCATTAAAGCACGTATGGAAGAGGAAGGTGTTGATTCGATCATGGTTAACCGCATGATGACCGACCTTGGCCGCCGCATTGAAAACAATACGCGTGAAACAACGCGCTTTGTTACCGGCTTAAAAGGTACTGTATTTGAAGATTGGGAATTAGATACATCAGTTGTTTATGGCCAAACTGATCTAGAGCGTGAAAACGGCGCTAACATGATTGTAGCCAACTACTTTAATGCACTTGATGCAGTTGAAGATACAAATGGTAACGTAGTATGTCGTAGTGCTGCAGCCCAAGCTGATGGCTGTGTTCCTGTAAATATTATGGGGTTTGGTTCGCCATCTCAACAAGCCATTGATTACATTAATACGGTATCTGTTGGCACATCAACTATTAAGCAAACAGTTATTTCTGGCTCACTTGCTAATGGCGCTATTTTTGAATTACCAGCGGGCTATGTAGGTGTTGCATTTGGTGCTGAGTACCGTAAAGAAGAAAGCGAAACAAAAGAGCCAGATAACGCTGAAGGTACTTTCTTTAACGCACTGGGCGAAGATAAGGGCTCGTTTAATGTTCGCGAAGTATTCTTTGAAGCGACGATGCCAATTTTAACTGATTTACCGCTTATTCAAGATTTAGTGTTTGATACTGCAGTACGTCATGCTGACTACAGTACGATTGGCGAAGCAACTAGCTGGAAACTTGGCCTTGATTGGACTGTAAATGATGAGCTACGTGTACGTGTAACTCAATCTGCAGCACTTCGTGCCCCAAACATTAGTGAAGTATTTGGTGCAGCAAGCCAAACTTTCTACAATGTAGACGACCCGTGTCGCGCTGAAAACTTAGGTGACTTATCAAACGGTGCAACACGTACTGCAAACTGTGCCGCATTAGGCGTAGCGAGTGACTTTAACTCAGATTACGATTCAGCGTCATTAGATGGTTTAAGCAGTGGTAACCGCGATGTAAAAGGCGAAGAGTCAACAAGTACAACTGTAGGCATTGTTTACCAACCAGAGTTTTTAGAAAACGCGCTACTTACTATTGATTACTGGGAAATTGAACTTGAAGATGCAATTGACACAATTAACGCTCAAGACATTCTTGATCGCTGTGTAGATAGCGCAACAGGTATAAACAATCAGTACTGTGACTTAATTACACGTAATGCTAATGGTGAAATTACTTTAATTCAAAACTCTGTATTAAATGTTGCTGGCCAAAAAGCATCAGGGATAGATTTTGAACTAGGTTACGATTTTGACGCGTTTGAAGGTAGCTTTAAAACACGCTTAATTGGTACTTACTTAATTGAACGTAAAGATTACCCGTTCCAAGACGATCCTAGTAACTACATTGAATACGCAGGTACTACAGGTGAAGCTAAGTGGCAAACTAACTTATCTGTAAGTTATGTTATGGATAACTTTTTCTCAACAGTTGAAACACGCTTTTTAAGTGAAGTCGATTTATACACAAATGTTGAACTTGAAAACAACCCGAACCCAAGTAATCAAATGTCTTACGGTAAATACTTTATTACCGATATGACTGTTGGTTATAACTTCGATAGCGGTTTAGGCGTTAAAGTAGGTGTTGATAACGTATTTAACCGTAAACTTCCGTACGGTTCACGTGGTACAAGCGCGGGTAGCGCAAGTTACGATAACATTGGCCGCTTTGGCTACATTAACTTAAGCTACAGCTTATAATTAATAAAATAACTTATTAGGGCGTGTTGATCATTGGTGGGTGAATTTGCAGCAGTATGTTTGGTTTTTAGGCAAGGCAGAGCCTATGTAGTGTGGTTATTCCCCATAAATAGGCGATAACGCAGCATAAATACCAAACATGCGCTGCCCGAAGGGTTCTTTCTAGGGACGATTAACTCTTTGTTGCTCGGTTTTTACTTAGCCCACTAGGTTACAAACCTCGCGTCGCGATTTAATCGCCCCTAGATTGAACAAATTTCAATCCACAAAGATCAACACGCCCTAGTTAAAACAAAGGCTCGCAGTGCGAGCCTTTTTTAATAGGTCTTATTTAATATTACTCAGCCACACGCTTTGGTATGGTTCTAGCTCTATCGTTAATTGGCTTTCTTCAATCGTTTTATTTGCCACCAAATCAAACCACTTTTGGGTGTTAATTAAGTTTAAGTCGGCCAATGTGAGTGTTTGTGATTTATCGCTAATGTTATAAACACAAAATATACTTTGGCGCCTGTCAATGCTTTGTCTCCAAAAACCAAATAACCCACCCGCTAAATGCAGCGTAAACTGTGTAGCATTTGGGTGAAAGGCACTCTGCTTTTTGCGTACTGCCAATAAGCTTTTTATGCCGTTAAACACTTTATGATGATGACTATACTTTTCACCAATTGCCGCCAGTAGCTTTGACTCTTGCCAACGATGGCGATTTATAGCGCGGTTATGCTGTGAATTTTCAAAGCGTTCGTAATCGTTAGTTGTACCCAACAAACTATGAATATAAAGCCCTGGGATACCTTCAAGCGCAAACATAATTGCGTGAGCACACATAAATCGCTCAAGGCCAAACTTATCGGGGCCATTGTGCGTCCCTTGAAGTGCATCAAATAAAGCAATATTTAGCTCGTACGGTGTATGTGTGCCATCGTTACTTGTACGCATAGATACACGACCACCAAACTGCATGGTTGTACTTACTAGTGACGCCACTTCGCTAGGTTGTAGTAAACCTTCAATTGGTCTGAGCCCTACTCCATCATGCGAGGCTATAAAGTTAAAGTATGCCGTACCATTTTGCGCAGGCGGCATACTCATCATCCAATGTTTAATTGCTGTGCTATCGCCGCTAAGTAATGTGTGTAGCAACAATGGCGGCAATGCAAAGTTATAAATACTGTGCGCTTCGTTGGCGTTACCAAAGTACGATAGGTTTTCTTGGTTTGGAATGTTGGTTTCGGTAATAATAACTACGCTGGGCTCTGCGTGCTCAATAAGTGTTCGCATTAGCCTTACTGCTTCATGTGTTTGCGGCAAGTTAATGCAACTTGTATTAAGCTGTTTCCACAAAAATGCAACCGCATCGAGTCTAAATAAACGCACGCCATTGTCTAAATAATGCCTAATTATTCCCACAAACTCTTTAAGTACATCAGGATTGCCAAAGTCAAAATCAACCTGATCGTGACTAAACGTACACCACACGTGCTTTTCGCCGCTTGGCGTTGTTACAGTATTTAATAACGATGAGGTTCGCGGGCGTACAACTTGGCTTAAATCATCCGTTAAGCTGGCCGTTTTAAAGTAGTCTTTACCAGGGTGTAAATCGTTTAAAAAGTTCTCAAACCATACGCTTCTGCTTGAGCAATGGTTAATAACTAAATCTGCCATTAACTTTACGTCTTTAGCGATGTTTTGAATATCTCCCCAATCACCTAACGACTCATTCACTTGCACGTAGTTCATTACGGCAAAACCTTCGTCTGAGCTGTACGGGTAAAATGGCAATATATGCAGCGCATTTAACTGCATATCACATTGCTCTTTTATAAACCGGTGTAGTGTTTTAAGCGGTGCCTCCATTGGGCTCGATACAGCAAATTCGCTATCATCGTGTTTAATAATAGAGTCGCCATAAGCAATCAATACTATATCTTGTTCATCCCATCGATTTGTATGGGGTGTAGGGTCGCGCAGTGCATTGCTACCTAATATAATTTTAATAAGTTGCTGAGCAAGCTCAGTAACCGATAAAGGCAGCTCAACCCCCTCATAAATAATATGAAGATGTTGCTCTACTCGTTGTAAAAATAATTCGCTAACTGTGCTCACATGCGCCCCTAATATTTATTGTTTAGACTTATAGGCTAGTTAACCTGCGTGCAGGTTAACTATATTCTTCGTTATCTAGCTCTACGGCTTCTTTTAAGCGCTCAAGTACGTCTGGCATTGCTGATACAACACGGTTCCAACTTGGCACAAATGGCGCTTCCATTGGGTTTTCTAAAAAGTGTTGCCCTGCTTCCATAATATTTTGTGCAAACATTTCTACTGCTTTTTCTTCTTGGTGTACATCAAGCGTTAACCCGTTCATAAGCGCGTCGTTATGATACGTTTCTATAAAATCTAGACCAATACGATAATAAGTCGCTTTTAATGAACGAATTGTTTCGCTGGTAAAAGTAACACCTTGAGTCGCCAGCTTTCTAAACAATGCCTTAGTAATATCAATCGACATTTTAGACAAACCTGCACTTTGATCATCAAGTGAAAGTTCTTGGTGTTTATGATCGTAATTATCGGCAATATCTACTTGGCACAAGCGGTTATGCGAATAGTTACGATACATTTCACTCAGTACGCCTATTTCAAGGCCCCAATCACTTGGGATACGAATATCGTTTAATACATCGCGTCTAAACGAAAACTCCCCTGCTAATGGGTATCTAAACGAATCCATATATTCAAGGTAGTCTGTATTGCCTAAAATTGTTTTAAACGAGCGAAGTAATGGCGTTACTAATAAGCGCGATACACGGCCATTAATTTTTCCATTAGCAGTACGCGGGTAAAACCCTTTACAAAATTCATAGTTAAAACGCGGATGCGCAACGGGGTAAATTAAGCGAGCAAGTAGGCTTCTGTCGTAGGTTAAAATATCGCAATCATGCAGCGCGATAGACTCTACTTCTGCTGTTGCTAATTTATAGCCCATGCAGTACCACACATTACGCCCTTTACCCAGCTCACGTGGTGCAACACCTAGCTCTTGTAATTCTTTATCAAGTGCTTGTAAGCGTGGGCCGTCGTTCCATAATACTTTATGGTTTTGGTTTAGCTCTTTAAAAAAGCCAAGTGCATGGCGGTACTGTGCTTCGTCGGCTCTATCTAAACCTATGGTAATTTGCGATAAATACGGTACTTCGCGTAATTCGCTAACTATATTTTGCAGTGCAGGGCCTTCGAGTTCACTAAATAACGAAGGAAGTATTAATCCCATTGGGCGCTGCTTGCTAAAAGTAAGTAGCTCTTTTTCTAGATCTTCAATTGGTCTGTCGGCAATGTTATGTAATGTAGTAATAATGCCATTTTGATAAAAATCAGCCATGAAACTTTTGCTCCTCAGAAATACTTAAAATACTGCTAATGCACGGCAACGATGTTATTTCTTCAATCCAGCCCAGCGGTGCTGGCGATTGAGAGTATCGTGCTTTATTGTGCGACAATTTAACCGGCTTTTTACTCGCCGGATTGGCAATAATAATGGCGATATTTGCGTGTTCTAACATTTGCTTATCGTTATCGCTATCACCCAGTGCTATAACCGTGAGAGGCTTTCTGAAATGATGGGTAAACTGTTTAACTAACCACTGCTGTGCAGCGCTTTTATCGGTATTTTTGGCAATATGAATGAAGCGTCCGCCAATTTTTATATCGTAGCCGAGTGCTTCAACATCGTTTACAAAGGCTGTGAGTAATTCGTCATTGCCATACCAATAAAGAGGGTCTGAATAATCGCGAGTTTGTGCGCGTCTTGCTTGTGCATCGTTTAGCCCGGTAAGCTCTGATATTTGCTCACTCGATAAGTCACTAAACAATTTGTAATGCGCTTTATAATCCGCCTTTAAAGTATTTAAATCATTTAATAAACTCGATAACGGCTTTGCCATTGCGTAGCACCAATAAGCGCCTACTTTTTTACAACCAATTGGCTTTAATTCAAAATAGTCTTCTGGAATAAATACCGCTGCACCGTTTTCGACAATAAAAGGCTGTTGAATATTTAAATCGTTTTTAAGCTCTATAACTTCGCAAAAAGTTTTGCTGGTATTAAACACCACAGGAATATGCGCATTTTGCAGCTGCTGTAATAACTCACTGATATTATTTGTATTGTAATCGGCGTGATCGAGTAATGTACCGTCCAAATCTGTAAAAATAATAGGTTGAAGGGTGTCATCACTTGTTAGGTGCATACCGCTAATATCTCGGTTGCTATCAAGTTCAATTAAAGCATTTGCTTTAGCGCTCAGTGTGTTTAAGTTCTCACGCGTAATGCGCTCAAAATGAGAAATAAAATACACCAATTGCTCGTTAGTCATGGTGCCTGAGCCTTCACCTTTTTTGGCTATTAGCTTTTGTTCTTGCTCTTGTCGCCATGTAAAAACATCACTAAAACTCGGTGCTTTTAGCATAACTGTATAATCAATTAGGTTAAAAACGGCTTTATATTCATTTGCCAAACAGCTATTTACACAGCGGCGCCAAACGCCTTCTTTATCAAACTGGTGCTCTAACTCGTTAAGCGGCTCACTCAATGAAAACAACGGTTGTGGCTCACTGCCTACACACCACCCTTCTAAAATAACAATATCAACTGGCTTTTCGTTTGTTAGCCAATCACTTGCTGGCACGCTGTCGTCTTCGTGTTTATTAAAACGTGGAAGCGGTACGTTTACCTCTCCTGCCAGTAAGTTAGTTATTGTGCTATTCATTAACGCTACATCGTGAGTACCCGGTACTCCGCGAGTAGTAAAAAGAGGATGTACGTCTTTGGCAAGGTCAGTACGTGCTTGTTTTGCTAAATAAAAGTCATCAATTGACAATGCAACACTGTTAAGTGGTGTGTTTTTAGAAAACCACGTAACTAAAAAATCTGCGAGTGTTGTTTTTCCTGAGCCCTGGCATCCATTTATGGCAACAAAAATAGGAGTATTTGTTTTTTTAGATTCGAGGATGTCATGCGCAAGTGGAACAAAATATTGCTCACTCAAATATTGATACTTTAAAGGCAGTTGGTGTTTTGCTAAAAACGGGGTTATATCCACAATATTGGCCTCTGACATAGTAACTCCTTTGCATACAATGCGTTCTGGAAGTTAAATGCAGATACTAGACCATTATTATTTTTTCATATTTATTAACAAGTTAAAAAAATAGCGCATTAAAAATGCGCTATTATGGTGCAATCTATTTAGCTAATGTGCAAAATTAAACTTTTTCAGGTTCTGCTTTTGGTAATACTAAGTTAAGTACTATTCCTAAAATAGCGCAGAGGCTTACGCCCTCTAAACTAAATTGGCTACCACCAATATGCATACCACCAATACCGCACACCAAAATAAGTGCAACGATACTTAAGTTACGTGGTGCTGTTAAATCATCGCCCGATTTAACCAATGTATTTAAACCCACTACAGCAATAGAGCCAAAAAGTAGAATCATAATTCCGCCCATTACAGGTACAGGAATAGTTTGCAAACCAGATCCCATTTTAGCTACAAACGCTAAAATAATGGCAATAACAGCTGTCCACATCATTACTTTAGGATTGAAGTTTTTGGTAAGCATAACTGCCCCCGTTACTTCTGAGTAAGTAGTGTTAGGCGGGCCACCAAATAATGATGCCGCAGAAGTCGCAAGGCCATCACCAAACAAAGTACGGTGAAGCCCAGGCTTTTTCAAAAAGTCTTTATTGGTTACTTGGCTAATAGCCATCATATCGCCAATATGCTCAATTGCAGGTGCTATTGCTACAGGTACCATAAACAAAATAGCCTGCCATTTAAACTCAGGCCAAGTAAAGTTTGGTACAGCAAACCACTGTGCATTAGTCACTGCGTCAAATTGCACAACGCCCATGCCAAGCGATAAACAATAACCCGCTACAACCCCTGCTAATATAGGTATAAGCTTAAATACGCCTTTTCCCCATACTGCAAAAATAAGCGTAACCACTAACGAGAACAACGAAATATAAATAGCGCTGGTGTAATCAATAATTTGAATACTGCCGTCGCCACTTTTACCCATCGCCATATTTACAGCAACAGGTGCAAGCGCTAAACCAATAACCATAATTACTGGGCCCACAACCACAGGCGGTAAAATTTTATGAAGCGTTGCAACGCCTTTAAATTTTACTAATAAACTTAAAAGCATATAAGCAAAACCCGCCACCATTAAGCCGCCCATAGTGGCCGGCACTCCCCACATTTGCACAGCGGCAATAATGGGTGCAATAAAAGCAAACGATGAAGCTAAAAATATAGGCACTTGGCCTTTAGTCACTACCTGAAACAGCAAAGTACCAATGCCTGCGGTAAAAAGCGCAACATTAGGATCCAAGCCCGTTAAAAGCGGCACTAATACCAGCGCACCAAATGCTACAAACAGCATTTGCGCGCCCGTTAAAATAGTTTTTATTGAAAAGGTGTCATTATTTTGCACTTAAGACTCCTAAACAGTACCGAATATTTTGTCGCCCGCATCGCCTAAACCAGGGATAATATAGCCCTTTTCGTTTAAGTGGCTATCTACTGAGGCTGTAAATATTTCTACATCTGGATGTGCTGAAAGTGTTCTTTCAACACCTTCTGGTGCTGCAACTAGTACAATTACTTTGATTTCTTTACAGCCTGCTTTTTTAAGCATATCGATTGTGGCAATCATTGAGCCACCCGTTGCAAGCATAGGGTCAATAACTAAGCTTAAGCGCTCATCAATATTACCTACTAGCTTTTCAAAATATGGTACTGGCTCTAGTGTTTCTTCGTTACGTTCAAGACCAACAACACTCACTTTAGCGGCTGGTAATAACTGCATAACACCATCCATCATGCCAAGACCAGCACGCAAAATAGGCACTACGGTAATTTTTTTACCTTTAATATGCTCTACTTTTAATTTATTGCCATCCCAGCCTGTAATTTCGTTATCTTCTAACTGTAGGTTTTTAGTTGCTTCGTAAGTTAATAAGGTTCCAACTTCAGAACATAATTCACGAAAGCTTTTAGTACTAATACCATGCGCTCGCATTAGGCCTAGTTTATGTTGAACAAGAGGGTGAGAAATAACGTGAATTGCCATGATATAAACCTACTGATACAAGAATTTGCAGTATTTTATATTAAAAAAGGTCATTTGACCTGTAGTTTTAAAGAGATTTTCATACATCGTGCCAAAATGTATTGTTTTGCTTGATATTTATGCAAGCCATCAACCCGTTGTGTTTATGAAATGTTACTCGCTAACCAGCTGTTTACTTGCTGTTGCATATAACTATTTATTTTTTGATGCTCAGGGCTCCAGCCAGCTAAAAATCGATAAAAGTCAGCCCATGCAGCAGGCCATAAAGCGAGCCAATTGTCAGCTATTTTACCTGCTGGTGCTGTAGGATGATAAATAGTAATAGCAGCCTTTAAATTATCAAAATAATACGCAAGGTACTTATCAGCGCATCCGTGTAATTGTGCATCACTTAAGCAACTGGTCATAAAATACATTACATCAATTATCCCAGAACCTGCACCTATATACTGAAAATCATAACCGAGTATTTCATCGCGCTCATTTGCTGCAAAGTTAGCAAGTTTTGCATCGCCATGAATCAGCGTTTTATACGCACAACTTTGTAGTTGCTCATCTATTTTATGTGCAGCATTTTTAATATCGGACTTTTTATCAAGGTTATTTTTTAGTTTATTAAACTCATCTGGGCGCGTGCTTAAATGCCAGTAGTTGCCTTGCTGCCATAACCCATCAGCGGGTTTACTTAAGTTAAACGCATGAAAGTGTGCAAGCCACCTTAATATAGCTTTAACATGTTGTGGCCCTGCTTGAGTAAACCCATGTTTGGTAAAGTTTTTAAACACCAGCGCGTATTCATCGTCTTTATTAATTGCACCTATACATTCAATACTTTGCGCATGTACTGGTAAATGTTGGCTATAAAGCTTATAAAATGTGTATTCAACACTATACGAGTGCTGCTTTCTTTTAAGCGCAAATTCGCTTTGTTTAATTTTAGGATGGTGTATATAACTGGGTATTTTAATCGCTTTAATAACACATGGCTTATCATCAAGCTGGCACTGCACAATATTGCCACACCCACTCCAAAGTGATGTTAACGTATCGCCAACTTCAATGTGCTTAAAGTAAGGTTGTAATAAAGGAATGTAAAATGCCATGGTAATATTAAGTAATTAAATTTTTTGTAGTTTAACATTAGTGGGCGTTTTTAATAAAACTAAGGCATAAAAAATCCCCACTTGGTTTTATACAAGTTTGTATGTAAATAGTGGCCAAAATCACTATGCCACTACACTTTGATTTTGAAATTAACTGGATAAAACCATGTCTTCCTAGGTTGAGTATATTTAGGCATTTTAGCCTCTTCAAAGTGATGAGGAGGTGTCCACTAAAACGGGTGAGGAGCAATGTCCTGCTTGAATGGTTTGTTATGTAACCTTTATACCACTTTCCTCAAAAAACTTTTCTAATTTACTTTTATTAATGTTTGATAGAAAAGCAAAAGATCTAAAGGTAATACCGACTTTAGATTTAAAGTCTATTAGGTGACCCAGCGGACCAAGATTATAGGAGCGTATTTCTTGAAGTGAATCAAGTGCAATGTCATCTTTAAAAAAGCCATAACCGTAAAAGTACAACCTATTTTGATGAATTTGAAAAACAGGCTTACTTAAAGCTCTAATAGACCAAACCCAAAGGATAAAACCGACACCAAATAAAATAATCAAAGTAAAATCTAAACGATAGTTAAGCAAGCTAAGTAATAATTCATCATCGCTCCTATTACGAGCCTCTAAGAAATAAACACCTAAAAAGGTTCCTATCGGAACTCCAGGTATTACCCAGATGTACATTAAGAATGCTTTCCACATTGGATAATGTTCTGTGGACGAGTTTCTCCAGAATTTCACGATTCTTCCTTGGTTACATAACTTTTAAATAAGGGGCGCAGGCATGTGGGCTAAAATCCGAACGAAGTGAGCAGCCCACATGTTTGTGTCCCAGCCCGCGCAGCGGGCGAACTTAATTTTTTTGTTATACGTTTGATTGAACAAAAAACTGCCTCATGCCAGTGCTATAGAACACATAGTACGCCCAAACAGCTATTATTGCCCCACCTATTACAACCCCAGTTAAAGAATAAAAAGACATGAAGGCAATAATAGATGCCCAGTATAAAAAAGTACCAACACGGCCAGCCCAGTGTTTATTCACTGAAGCAAAGCAAATTGCAATGATTAGTATGCTAAATAACAGAAAGCCGGGTGCCATACCTGTTAACCAAAATTCTTGATAAGTAAGGCTGCGCCCATTCAACGAATACTCTCCGTTTGGCCAAGGCCAGAAAGCAAAAAGCACCATCAGTGAATATGTAATTGAGTTGAGCATATGCTGAAACCGGAATAACTTTGGCATCCCTTTCGTTTCTTTGAATACTCTCATGAATTTATTAAAAATCATCCTTGATGCCTGTTCGACGTATAACGATTCGAATATGCGGCGCGCGCTGTTTGCGCGTCGCGCCATAATTTGTTTGTTATATGCAAATTACTCAACAGCCTCAGTAGTATTGTTTTGATTAATGTCATTTTTTAACACTAGAATGGCAATATAAATTAAACCGAGTGGCGGAATAAATGCTAATAGCACGCCTATAAATGTAGCTATTTTAGGTGTGCTAGTTTTACGTTTAGCCAAATAATAACTAAGGACGCCGATAACGATCCCAGAGATAAATATTATCTCTCCTAATAGTGTTGCATTGATATTCATACGCGATTCTCCTTTTGCATATAACGCCTCATTCAGAGGTAAAAAATAGTTAGTTAAAATAAGCGACGAAGGAGCAAAAACCAACTGTTTTTTGTCCTTTGGAATGACTTGTTATAAGCTTATTCACCATACCACTCTGGTTTTGGTTCTTTTGAATTCCAAGCCCAGTCTCTCAAAGTTTCAATGACGTTTTCACGATCATACTTATCGTAGTATGTTGGATTAAGTACTGTACTTTGAAAGCCATCTAATTTATTTGCTTCAAAGCAGGCCTCATCATCGTCTTTTCGAGATGTAATCAATGTTCCGTTTTTACCACCAAATTGAGGAAGTAAACCCGTAATTTGATATTCTTCGCCATCTGAACCAGTAAACTCATATGGAGATATAAATTCTATACCCAAATCTTTTGCTGCATTTAACCAAGCTTTCTGTGGGCGATTAAACAGTGACTCTAATAAGTCCGCATTTTCATTGTCTGGCGCATCTATATCTTTATAAATGACAAAATCAACGAAACCATCTTCATCGAAGGAAACAACCCAACGCTCTGAAAATGCTTCAACTTCTACATCAACGCACCCGATATGTTCTCGGTACTCTATACGAAGTGGAAATTTTTCTTCTCTCATTCGAGCTAAGAACTTATAAAGTTTCATCGAAATCCTAAAGGCTTATAACGCCTCGTTAAGAGGCAATAAAATAGTTGGCTAAAATTAGCGACGAAGGAGCAAAAGCCAACTGTTTTTTGTCCTTTTAAACGACTTGTGTACGCCCGACATGGGCATTGACTTATGAGGTGAAAGTCCTCTGTAG
>NZ_WTKS01000018.1:0-90049 GCF_011378625.1 Pseudoalteromonas sp. c7(2019)
AAACTTTATCTCGCTAGGGCTGCGCATATTACGCTTTCCTATTTTTTTGTCAACACTTAAATTTAAACTTTCTAAAAATATTCAATCTAAGTTTTACTTAACACCCTGAGTTGTTCGTGCCTCGCTATGCGTTGGCGTTTCCCGTCTCAGTGGGGTCGCATTATAGGGAGATCCGAAAACAGATCAACCCTTTTTTGAAGAAAACTTGAAATAATGTGCTGTTCGCTGAGTATTTGAGCTAAACGCTCAAAAACACAACTAAACTACCATTATTAATAGGTTCATAGAGCTATTTGAGATGAAAGTTGGGCAACTACTAACGGGTAGAGACACATTTCGATCATCGATGCAGAAAAAACAACCAATAGAGCAAGAGTCGTATTCCTATTATCATTTAAATTAATCAAAAGCTGATAATTGAATTGATCAGCCTATGTTTAATAATAGTTTTACATATTTTAGGAGGAAGTTTACTTAGGCCGTAATGGTTAACTTTACTCTGAGGTTCTTAGTACCGGTATATTTATAAGAGTACGCACGTTATATCTTTTAATCAGCTCTATAAGTAGAAACTTCGTTAGGGATTGCTCTAATTGTAGCTCAATTCGCGGCGGTATTATTAATAGCTGTAAATCACAATATATAGTGGAAATGATCTTTAACTAGAATCTGATAGGCTATTTTGAATGAATGGTAAATAAAGAGTAATTAGATAGAGCTATTAAAGCAGCTGTCAAAACAACTTATCAATTCAGAATCTATGAGTCATTGCCCATAATAGAAGGTAATTACTGGTTCATATAGTTTGACAAATTTTAGGCAAGAAAAAGCCGAGCATAGGCTCGGCTTTTAGGTTTCTTTAAGACTTACTCTGCAGACTGTGCGTCTTCTTGAACTGCTTCGCTAGTCGCTGGGCGACCAACTAGTTCAATATAAGCCATTGGTGCATTATCACCAGTACGGAAGCCACACTTAAGAATACGAGTGTAACCACCTGGACGATCCGCGTTACGTGGACCGATTTCACTGAATAATTTACCAACAACTTCATTATCACGCGTGCGAGCAAACGCTAAACGGCGATTTGCTACACTGTCAGTCTTAGCCAGTGTGATTAAAGGTTCAATTACACGACGTAACTCTTTCGCTTTAGGCAAAGTAGTTTTGATGATTTCATGTTTCACCAAAGAACCTGCCATATTGCTAAACATCGCTTTACGATGGCTACTGTTACGGTTTAATTGACGACCACTCTTACGATGGCGCATGACCCTATCCTTCTAACTAAACTAATATAGTGATTTAGATTATTCAGCTAAACTTGCAGGTGGCCAATTTTCTAGGCGCATGCCCAGAGAAAGTCCACGTGAAGCTAGCACGTCTTTAATTTCAGTTAGAGACTTCTTACCTAAATTAGGTGTTTTAAGAAGCTCAACTTCAGTGCGCTGAACTAAATCACCGATATATTGAATTTGCTCGGCTTTCAAACAATTTGCTGAGCGTACTGTTAATTCAAGGTCATCAACTGGACGAAGTAGAATAGGATCGAATTCTGGCTTCTCTTCTTTCTCTTCTGGCTCAGTTACATCACGTAAATCTACGAATGCATCTAATTGCTCAGCTAAGATAGTAGACGCACGGCGGATCGCTTCTTCTGGATCTAAAGTGCCGTTTGTTTCCATATCAATGATTAACTTGTCTAAATCTGTACGTTGCTCAACTCGAGCTGATTCAACCGAGTACGCAATACGTTCAACTGGGCTAAATGATGCATCAAGCAACAATCTACCAATTGGACGCTCATCGTCATCAGAGGATAAACGACTAGATGCCGGCACATAACCACGACCACGTTCAACACGAATACGCATGCTGATCTCGCTGTTATTTGTAGTTAAATTACAAATAACGTGATCTGGATTAGCAATTGTTACATCGCCATCGTGCTGAATATCAGCCGCAGTAACAGGGCCTACACCAGATTTAGTCAGGGTCAGAAAAACTTCATCTTTGCCTTCTAACGTTACTGCTAAACCTTTAAGGTTTAATAGTATTTCAATGATGTCTTCTTGAACGCCTTCTTTCGCGCTGTACTCATGTAATACACCGTCGATTTCAACTTCAGTTACTGCACATCCAGGCATAGATGAAAGTAATATACGGCGTAAAGCATTACCCAGAGTATGGCCAAAGCCACGCTCTAATGGTTCTAAAACTATTTTAGAACGCGTTGGGTTGATAGCGTCGATGTCGACTAACCTTGGTTTTAGAAATTCTGTAACAGAACCCTGCATTTTATCCTCTCTTAACTCTTAACTTTACTTAGAGTAAAGTTCGACGATTAGTTGTTCATTAATGTCCGCAGACAGGTCTGAACGCTCAGGTAGACGCTTAAAGCTGCCTTCCAATTTCTTACCGTCAACTTCAACCCAAGTCGGCTTTTCACGTTGCTCAGCCAACTCTAGAGCAGCGATGATACGTGCTTGTGTCTTAGACTTCTCACGGATTACAACAGTATCTTCTGGAGTAATTACGTATGAAGGAATGTTCACAACACGACCATTAACTAAAATCGCTTTATGGCTTACTAACTGACGTGCTTCTGCACGTGTGCTAGCAAAACCCATGCGATATACAACATTGTCTAAACGTTGCTCTAAAAGCTGTAACAAGTTTTCACCTGTATTACCTTTAAGGCGAGCAGCTTCTTTGTAGTAGTTACGGAATTGCTTTTCTAATACACCGTATATACGACGTACTTTTTGCTTTTCACGTAATTGTAAACCGTAATCAGATAAACGACCTTTACGGGCGCCGTGCTGACCAGGTGCAGTCTCAAGTTTACACTTAGAGTCGATAGCTCTTACGCCGCTCTTAAGGAACAGGTCAGTACCTTCACGACGACTCAGCTTGAGCTTAGGGCCCAAATATCTTGCCATGTTATTTCTCCTAACCTATTGTTAAACGCGACGTTTCTTCGGTGGACGACAACCATTATGTGGTATAGGCGTCACGTCAGTAATGTTGGTAATACGGTAACCAGCAGCATTCAAAGCACGTACAGCAGATTCACGACCTGGACCTGGACCTTTGATGAAAACTTCTAGATTTTTTAAACCGTATTCTTGAGCAGCAGTACCTGCACGCTCTGCAGCAACCTGAGCAGCAAATGGTGTAGATTTACGTGAACCAC
Organism: Pseudoalteromonas sp. c7(2019); assembly: GCF_011378625.1. Classification (NCBI taxonomy): domain Bacteria; kingdom Pseudomonadati; phylum Pseudomonadota; class Gammaproteobacteria; order Alteromonadales; family Pseudoalteromonadaceae; genus Pseudoalteromonas; species Pseudoalteromonas sp. c7(2019). The sequence goes on from NZ_WTKS01000018.1 coordinate 3,194, forward strand.
GGAAACCTGAACCACCGGCAGTAGCCCATGATAGTGCATTACCTTGACGGTCGGTAATCGTTACAATAGTGTTGTTGAAAGACGCATGAACATGAGCCATACCATCAGCAACTTGTTTTTTAACCTTTTTACGACGAATTGGTGTCTTAGCCATAATACTATCCCCTTATCGCTTAATAGGCTTACGAGGACCCTTGCGGGTGCGCGCGTTAGTCTTAGTTCTTTGACCACGTAGTGGTAAAGAGCGACGGTGACGTAGGCCACGATAACAACCAAGGTCCATAAGGCGCTTGATATTTAAAGTAACTTCACGACGAAGATCACCTTCAACAGTGTACTTGCCAACTGCATCACGCAGTACGTCAAGAATTTCGTCTGAAAGTTCACCGATTTTTGTGGTTTCGGCGATACCAGTCGCTACTAAGATAGCCTTAGAGCGAGTCTTACCTATGCCATAAATAGCTGTTAAACCAATAACTGCATGTTTATGATCAGGGACGTTAATGCCAGCAATACGGGCCACTAACACATCTCCTATATTCGAATTTGGTAATCATCTGTTTGAAAAGCCCGTAAGGATACTCAAACGAAGACCAAATTACTACTAAAAACACAGGCCGAGAAAACTCAGCCTGCACGCTGTTTACTTAACCTTGCCTTTGCTTATGCTTAGGCTCACTGCAAATTACGCGTACTACACCAGCACGTTTAATAACTTTACAGTTACGGCATATTTTCTTAACGGAAGCACGTACTTTCATTGCTCAACTCCGTAAACTGACCTTATCGACCGTAGCCTTTAAGGTTCGCTTTTTTCAGCACAGAATCATACTGATGAGACATCAGGTGAGTCTGTACTTGTGCCATAAAGTCCATGATCACTACAACGATAATCAAAACTGATGTACCGCCGAAGTAGAATGGCGTTTGCCACGCCATCGTCATGAATTCAGGCACCAGACAGATAAAGGTTATATACAAAGCACCTGCCAATGTCAGGCGTGTCATCACTTTATCAATGTATTTAGATGTCTGCTCACCTGGACGAATACCTGGGATAAATGCGCCAGATTTCTTAAGGTTATCTGCTGTTTCACGTGGGTTAAAAACCAACGCTGTGTAGAAAAAGCAGAAGAAGATAATAGCCGCAGCTAAAACAAGTGAGTACAACGGTTGACCTGGGGTCAACGTAGTAGCAACAGCTTGTAATACATCAGCGACTGGACCTTCACCTTGGCCGAACCAGCTAGCAATTGTACCAGGGAACAGAATTATACTGCTAGCGAAGATTGGTGGAATAACACCCGCCATATTTACTTTTAGTGGTAAATGCGTGCTTTGAGCAGCAAATACTTGACGACCTTGTTGGCGTTTAGCGTAGTTAACAACAATACGACGTTGTCCACGTTCGAAAAACACTACAAGATAAGTAACAGCGAATACGATTACCGCAACCATCAACAGTACAAAAACATTCAAATCACCTTGGCGCGCCATTTCGACTGTCGAACCAATAGCAGACGGCAAGTTAGCTACAATACCAACAAATATTAGAACAGAGATACCGTTACCGATACCGCGCTCTGTTATTTGTTCACCCAACCACATAAGGAACATAGTACCAGTTACTAAACTCACCACTGCGGTGAAATAGAAACCCATACCAGGGTTAACAACTAACCCCTCCATCATGCCCGGTAAGCTAGAAGCAATACCGATTGATTGAATAGTAGCTAGCACAAGCGTGCCATAGCGTGTGTACTGGCTAATTTTTTTACGCCCTTGCTCACCTTCTTTCTTAAGCTCTATAAACGGAGGATACATATGCGTTAATAGTTGCGTAATAATCGAAGCCGAGATATACGGCATAATACCCAGTGCTAACACTGAAGCTCGCTCAAGTGCACCACCACTGAACATGTTGAACATCTCAACAATGGTGCCCTTTTGTTGCTCGAAGAAATCGGCAAGTACAGCGGCGTCAATCCCAGGGATCGGCACAAATGAACCTAGACGGTAAATTATGATAGCACCCAATACGAAGAGTAATCGGCGCTTCAATTCCGAAAGTCCACCTTGTGCACTTTTTGTATCTTGACCTGGTTTAGCCATTAGTACTTCCTTAGTCTTCTACCTTGCCTCCGGCAGCTTCAATAGCTTCGCGAGCACCTTTCGAGGCTTTAAGGCCTTTAACGGTAACAGCGCGTGAAACTTCGCCAGATTTAACAACTTTAACGAAAAGAACGTTCTTTTTAACTAGACCAGCTGCTTGTAACGCGCTTAGGTCTACCACATCGCCTTCTACTTTAGCGATTTCAAAAAGGTTTATTTCTGCAGATACTAAAGATTTGCGAGAAGTAAAACCAAATTTAGGTAGACGACGTTGCATAGGCATTTGACCGCCTTCAAAACCAACGCGTACTTTGCCGCCAGAACGTGATTTTTGACCTTTGTGACCACGGCCGCCAGTCTTACCTAGACCAGAACCGATACCACGACCAACACGTTTTGGAGCAGTTTTTGAACCTGCAGCAGGTGAAAGTGTATTCAAATGCATCGAATTAACCCTCTACCTTAACCATGTAAGAAACCTTGTTTATCATACCACGTACACATGCTGTGTCTTCTAACTCAACAGTGTGGTTGATACGACGTAAACCAAGACCGCGTAATGTAGCTTTATGTTTCGGTAAACGACCGATAGAGCTTTTTACTTGTGTTACTTTTACAGTTTGATTTGCCATGGTTACCCCAGTATTTCGTCTACGCGAAGGCCACGTTTAGCAGCGATTGACTGTGGAGAATTCATATTCTCAAGAGCCGAAATCGTTGCACGTACCACGTTGATCGGGTTAGTAGAACCGTAACATTTAGAAAGTACGTTCTGCACACCAGTAACTTCTAGTACTGCACGCATAGCACCACCTGCAATGATACCAGTACCTTCAGATGCTGGTTTCATGAACACTAGTGAGCCAGCATGACGTCCCTTAACAGGATGCTGTAATGTGTTGCCATTTAGGTCTACGTTGATCATGTTACGACGTGCTTTTTCCATTGCTTTTTGAATAGCAGCTGGAACTTCACGTGCTTTACCATAACCGAAACCTACTTTACCTGCGCCATCACCAACTACAGTTAGTGCAGTAAAGCTAAAGATACGACCACCTTTAACTACTTTAGACACACGGTTCACCGCGATTAGCTTTTCAGCTAGATCAGGCTGTTGTTGCTTTGCTTCTACGTTAGCCATAGTCTACTCCTAGAATTGCAAACCGGCTTCACGCGCAGCATCAGCTAGCGCCTTCACACGGCCGTGATATTTAAAGCCACTGCGATCAAAAGCAATCTTTTCGATGCCTTTGTCAGCCGCACGTTCAGCAACCGCTTTGCCAACTGCTTGCGCAGCTTCAACGTTACCGGTGCCTTTAACTGTTTCGCTAATAGCCTTTTCAACAGTAGAAGCAGCAGCCAGTACATTACCCTCAGCATTTACTACTTGAGCGTATATGTGACGTGGCGTGCGGTGGATAACAAGACGCGTTGTGCCTTGTTCAATATAATTTCTACGAGTGCGTTTAGCACGACGTAGACGAGCTGTTTTTTTATCCATCGTCTTACCTTACTTCTTCTTAGCCTCTTTACGGCGTACATTCTCATCTGAATAACGAACACCCTTACCTTTATAAGGCTCAGGTTTACGGTATGCACGAATGTTAGCAGCTGTTTGACCAACTAACTGCTTATCTACGCCCTTAACTAGAACTTCTGTTTGGCTTGGAGTTTCAATCGTAATTCCTTCAGGAACTGCGAAATTAACTGGGTGTGAGAAGCCAAGAGTTAAATCTAATGTTTTACCCTTAGCTGCAGCACGGTAACCCACGCCTACTAACTGAAGTTTCTTCTCGTAACCTTCATGCGTACCAACAACCATGTTGTTGATTAGAGCGCGAGCAGTACCTGCTTGAGCCCATGCATTAGCTACGCCATCACGAGGTAAAGTAGTAATAACGTTGTCATTAACTTGTACTTCAACAGCGTTGTTGATAGTACGAGTAAGTTCACCGTTTTTGCCTTTAACTGTGATTTCCTGGCCTTTTAATGTAACTTCTACACCGGCAGGAACAGTAATTGGTGCCTTTGCTATGCGAGACATAGTTCCCCTCCGATTAAGCTACAAAACCAATGATTTCACCACCAACACCAGCACTACGTGCTGTGCGGTCTGTCATTAGGCCTTTAGAAGTTGATACGATAGCGATACCAAGACCACCCATTACCTTAGGTAATTGGTCACGTTTCTTATAGATACGTAGACCAGGGCGACTTACACGCTGGATATTTTCAATTACAGCTTTGCCTTCGAAGTACTTCAACTCGATAGAAAGCTCAGGTTTAGTTTCACCGTTAACGGCGAAATCTACGATATAACCTTCGTCTTTTAGTACTTTAGCTAATGCTACTTTCAGCTTTGAAGTTGGCATCGTTACAGATACTTTCTTCGCTGATTGACCGTTACGAATTCGTGTAAACAAATCCGCGATAGGATCTTGCAAGCTCATAGTCTTACTCCCATGATTCTATTACCAGCTAGCCTTTTTAAGGCCAGGAATTTCACCGCGCATAGCTGCTTCGCGAACTTTAATACGGCTCATGCCGAATTTGCGAAGGAAACCATGTGGGCGGCCCGTAATGTTACAACGATTACGTTGACGTGCAGGGCTAGAATCACGAGGTAAAGCTTGTAGCTTAAGTACCGCGTCCCAACGATCATCTTCAGATGTGTTAACATCACTGATGATAGCTTTTAGTGCCGCGCGCTTTTCAGCGAACTGAGCAACTAGTTTTGTGCGCTTTGCTTCGCGCGCTTTCATAGAATTCTTTGCCATAACCCTACCCTTATTTCTTAAATGGGAAGTTAAACGCTTCTAACAACGCACGGCCTTCCTCATCAGATTTCGCAGAAGTAGTGATAGTAATATCCATACCGCGTACACGGTCTACTTTATCGTAATCGATTTCTGGGAAGATGATTTGTTCACGTACGCCCATGCTGTAGTTGCCACGTCCATCAAAAGACTTAGCACTTACGCCACGGAAGTCACGAATACGTGGGATAGCGATTGATACCAAACGCTCAAAAAAGTCCCACATACGCTCGCCGCGTAGGGTTACTTTACAACCAATCGGGTAACCTTCACGCACTTTGAAGCCAGCAACAGATTTGCGTGCTTTAGTGATTAGAGGTTTCTGACCAGAGATTGCTGCTAGATCCGCTACTGCGTTATCTAAAATCTTCTTGTCAGCTAGGGCTTCGCCCACGCCCATATTCAATGTGATCTTTTCGATCTGAGGGACTTGCATGACAGAGCTGAAACCAAACTTCTCTTGAAGTTCCGCAACTACTTTGTCTTTATATACTTCATGCAGTTTCGCCATCATTCTACTCCAACTATTAGATAGTTTTACCAGTAGATTTAAAGATACGTAATTTCTTACCATCTTCAATCTTGAAACCTACACGATCAGCTTTACTCGTTTCCGAGTTGAAGATCGCAACGTTTGATGCATCCATAGATGCTTCTTTCTCAACAATGCCGCCAGCTTGGTTCAATTGTGGAACCGGCTTTTGGTGTTTCTTGATCAAGTTTATGCCTTCGACAAAGATTCGACCAGATTCAGTAACAACTGAAAGCACTTTTCCGCGCTTACCTTTGTCTTTACCTGCTAGTACGATTACTTCGTCATCACGACGTATTTTTGCTGCCATGATTGGCTCCTTACAGTACTTCTGGGGCTAGTGAAACGATTTTCATGAACTTATCATTACGAAGTTCGCGAGTCACAGGGCCGAAAATACGTGTACCAATTGGCTGCAAGTTATCATTTAAGATAACAGCCGCGTTGCTGTCAAAACGGATCAAAGAACCATCTGGACGGCGAACACCTTTTCTGGTACGCACAACTACCGCGTTTTTAACATCACCTTTCTTCACTTTACCGCGAGGAATAGCTTCTTTTACAGAAACTTTAATGATGTCGCCAATCGCTGCGTAGCGACGGTGTGAACCACCAAGGACTTTTATACACTGCACTTTGCGAGCGCCGCTGTTATCAGCAACTTCCAGCTGAGTTTGCATTTGGATCATGTTAATGACCTCCGGTGTAGTAATTACAACGTGTCTAAAATTCGTTTAAAAATCAGACATTTCGATTAAATCCCAATCAAAAAACAAACGAGTTGTCTCTTAAGGGCGGGCAATTGTACCAGCATTGAGGGGGTAGTGATAGGTTATTTTTTAATTAATTTAGAGCGTATGGTTATTAAAGTTGAGTAATTACGGCTATGTAGCTATTTTACAGATGGTTACAAAACAAACAAGGCACTATATAAGTGCCTTGTTTGTTTTAACTATAGATGATTAACCGAATAAACCTTTTAATTTATCTTTAATCTTATCCTTTGCTTTGTCTTTGGCTTTTTCTTTTGCCTCATCAACCTTCTGCTTAGCTTCATCTTTAAGCGCATTGCCTACATCAAGCTTTATACCAACATCGTGGAAAGGCCCTTTTATACGTAGTGGTATTTTAAAACCAGTGCTGTCATCAGTGGTCCCCTGTCCTTCGATTGATCCAACTATGCCTGTAACCAAACGGTAATTAACTGTTGTTTGTGGTAAATCAACATCGCCTTCACCTGATATTCTAACGAGTGGGCTAATAAGTGATAAATCAGTATTTTTACCAACACCATTAGTAAAGTTAAAACTTCCTGTTAGTGCAGAGAAATCTGTTTGCTCTGATTCTTCAAACCCGGTATCCAGCCCTTCAGACGCAGCACCAAAGTTTCCTGAAATGAGTTCCTTACCTTTACGAACCATCTCAGCTATATTCGCACCTTTTACGGCTCCATCAGCAAACTCAAATCCAAGTTTTCCGTTAAGCGCACCAATAAACGACTTTTGACTTTGGCCAGTTGTGTTTAGGTTCCAATTTAAAGACCCCTTACCCATTAGCTTGTCAAAACCTGCCGCATCAGTTAATAGAGGCTGTGCATCTATACCAGCTAAGTCAAAGTTAGTTGATATTTTATAAGGTACTTGTTGTGCGTTTACATTGATAACGCCTTTACCTGACCCTTCATAAGCAGAAAAGCTATCTAGGCTTAGTTTTGCAGTGCTATTTTTTAAAGCAACAGTAAATTGATTTGCGCCCAACTTAATATCGTTAGCTTTTAATCCACTTGAACGAATAACTACATTCGCATCTAGTGAATTTAACGCACTTAGATCAATTTTAGTGTCATCCCATACTATTGGCTCTGCAGGTTTATCATTTTGCTCTACTGGCTCTTCTTGTTTTGCTACTGCTTCAGGTAGGTACGGGTTTAAATCAAGCATACCTAAATCGATATCAGCATTTACAGCTAAACGCTTTCCTAGGTTAAGCTCGCTCTTACCTTTTATTTCCAATGCGTCTAACGTCGCAACTAAATCGTCTAAATTAAATTTCTCACCTGCTAGGTGCATTTTACCGTTTACACTGAATGCGTTAAAAGCATTGTCTTTAGCGTCTAACTCTACACCTTGCCATTTTGCAATACTTTTAACAGACTCACCGCTTAGTGATAACTGACCTTTAATATCTTGGCCTTGCCCAGCGATGCTCCCTTCGAACGTTAGATCAACTAAACGAGAATCTAAGGTTTGTTTAACATTAAAAGTAGCACCTTCAATTGCTTTAGCAGGAGTATCTAATTTTATATCAAGCTCAAAACGCTCCTGCATATAAGTAATACCCCCTTTTACTTCTAATGTTTTACGAAGTGATGGAAGTAAAATAGCGAGTTCTAAATCACTAATTTGTTGCTTAGCACCTGTTAGACCATCTAAATAAGTAAATGTGCCGCCATAAATAGCGACCTCGCCTAACTCAATATCAAAGTTATCTGGAAGCTTTATAGCTTCACCTGATTGGCTTTGCTCTTTAGGTTGCTCTGCAACTGCATCAAACAACTGCCAATTAGCTTTACCATTTTTGTCAGTTTCTAATAGGATATTTGGTTCATTTATAACAAACTTATCTAATTTAAACTCACCACCAAATAATGAAAACCAAGGTATGTGTACAGCAAGCTGTTTCATACTCGCCATATCGGCGCGCGAACCTGATTCCATATTTGCAAAATGCACGTCGTTAAGTTCTAACTTTAATGCAGGGAATACGCTAAGTGTTTTATCACCTTTAATAGTAAGAGTGCGCCCAGTTGTTTGTTCTACCTGCTCAGACACTTTATTAAAAATAGTATCAGTAGGGATTAAAAACGGTGCGGCAACAATTAGTGCTATACATAGTAAAAGTATTACACCTACAATTTTAAGTAAGGTTTTCATGATCGTCCTTTCAAACGTGCAAATAATGTTCTTATCATAGCGAGTGTTAGCCTTAAAATCATTGTAGTTGATGTAAAAAAGCCACTAAAACCATTTTACCTGTTATATGTGAATCTTTCCTGAAACATTTTGATACCTTTAGGTTACAAATAAATATTGACCCGGTGATACCCCAAGGTTACATTGATACCCAGAGGTTACAAAAAATAAAATACTATTACAGGATGAATACTATGAAACAACAGGATATTAAAACTGAAGAACAATTTATGGGTCAAAACATATGGATTAGTTTAAGCGCAGGGATAGTTTGTTTACTTCTCTGTGTTTACTCACTAATAAAACAAGATCAACATATTGGAGGGCTTTTAACTGTTGGAATGGGCGTTTTTTTTTATATAGTTATAGTGATTATTTATCTCATTAAAGGGGGCTTTCCGTTAAAAATGTATTTTCAATACGCTTATAAAGATGAGTTTCTAAACACCATTGACACTAATGCATATAAACATACAAGTTTTGCATTTGGGTTTTGCCTTCTGGGTGTTTTTTATATAAGCGATGAAATACCTACCGAATTTTCGCATGCAACTATGGCAATATTCTACCTAGGTATCATGCTCTTGGTATATGGCGCTTCATTGCTTTGGCAAAATCGTGATTAGGAGTGGATATGCAAAATAACATAGCAAAGTATCGAAAAGAGGCCGGGCTTTCACAGCAAGAACTTGCTGATGCTATTAAAGTGTCGCGCAAAACAATAAGTACCGTAGAAACAAACCGGTTTACGCCGTCGGTAATAATTGCTCTAAAAATAGCAAAGCATTTTAATACCTCAGTTGAAAGCCTCTTTGTACTGGATGAAAATGATTGATACATGTTAAAGCATTAGTCTCATTTTATTAGCAAAAATACTGATTTAGTCACTTCAATTACAACGTATGGAGGACAGCGCTGTTGTTATTAGCGTAATTGCGCTAAAATAGACCAGCAAAAAAATATATATCTAAACCGGAGATTCTACAAGGCATGAAAAAACTGCTAATTTCACCGTCAAAAATGACGCTAGGCGAACAAGAAAATCAAATCTATCAGAACATTCTGAAGCAATCTTCAGAGTTAAGCCTTAACCTTATGGCCGTGAAAGTAGAAAACCACCCTGATGATTTTTTACCTTGGTGTTACGAATTGCTAAGTGCAAGCAGAGATCGTATGAACTACGATTTGCTAGAGCCACAGCAGTTACCAGTACTTAAGAAGCTACACGATCAGCTTATTTCAGCTATCAGCTTTTTACAGGTTAAAACTTTACGTATTGCTCCGTGGCCTGTTGTAAGTGTATTTGTAGAACAACACAAAGACGTTATTGCACTTGATGAACAGCTTCGTTTGGTAGACTACATCAAAAGCATTCGTGAACAATCTCTTAAAGATATGATTCCTGAAGACTTACTTGCGTTTAGCGGTAAGCACATGGCATCACTTGATCCAAGCACATACAACTTTGACGTTGAATGGTTTGCATCTACAAAGAGTGCAAAGAGCTTCCATCAAATGCTTGGTGATTTACCAGGTGCTTTTGACGATGCACTAGTAAATATTCCACTTGAAGGTGATATTACTCAATACGAATATCAACAATTTGTTGCTGCTTATTCAAAAATATTCACCGACAACAACGAAAAACCAACACTTGCGCCTGCAACACGACTGCTTGCAATGCGTCGCCCTGATTTATTTACTCCGATTACAAATAATCGATTAGATGCATTATGTGGTGCTCTTGGTGTTTCTAAACTTAAAAATAGTGATTTTGAGCGTTACTGGCAAGATATCGTAAAAGGTATTCAAGCTATGTCATGGTACAAAATGGCTAAACCTAGTAATGAGTTAGAAGAACAATTGGTTGCTATTAAAGCATTAATTCCATGTTTCTTTCACTACGCTGATGCTAAAACACCAGATAACTCTAACTACATTAAACTGCTAACCAAGCCTAAACGTACTACAACTACAACAGGTAAAACTCAGCGTAGAGGTAAAGAGTCTGCAGAAATTTTAGTAGACCGTGCTCTTGCTGCTGACGATATTCCTGAACACATTCGCAGTAAACGTGATTCAATTGTGAGTGAAGTACAAAAAGGTCGCAGCGTAAACGAAACAATTAGCCTTATGCGCACTATATTCGGTTAAAATCTTCTAATTTAGCCGTACTTTTATGGTGCGGCTAGGTTAATTTATGCACCAGCAATGTGCGCAACATCTTCCTTCATGTTATATCCCCATCCTATTCATAAAATTCAAGCTCATGTTTTTAATAAATAAAAAATAATTTTTAATAAAAAATAATGAAGCTGGCACATACAGTGCAATTATCCCGTTAGTTAAACAATAAAAAGCCGTCAGCCTAAAGGTTCCGAATACATAATAAAAACCTTGGCGAGCAAAAATCATATAACGGGAAATGGACATGCTAAAACTAAAAAAAACCATCGCTATAAGTGCTATAGCATTAATGGGCGCAACATCTTTAACGTCAACAGCCGTACATGCTGAAGTAACAGCAAACGCAGCGGCAACATCAAACTACTTATGGCGTGGTCAAGAGCAAACTGGGGGCGATGCAGCTATTTCAGGCGGTATTGATTACGCCAATGAATCGGGCTTTTATGCAGGTACTTGGGCTTCAAATGCATCGTGGGCAGATGAAATGACCTATGAGCTTGATTTATACGCAGGCTTTGGTGGCGACATTAACGAAAGCGTTAGCTACGATGTTGGCTATATTTATTACGCTTACCCAGATGCCGCTTCTGAGGCTGACGCAGATTTCTCTGAAATTTACGGTAGCATCAGTGTTGAAGGCTTTACATTTGGTGCTTCAGTACTTGCAACATCAGCTGCAAGTGGTGATGGTACAGACTTTGGTGATTCACTTTACCTAACAGCTGATTACGGTTTTGCTGTTGGCAGTAACGGCACTGAAATGGCACTTCACTTAGGCCATTACTCTGGTGACTTTATTGGCGATGATAATATCTTAGATTACGGTGTATCAATTTCGAAAGACGGTTTTACTTTTGGTTTGTCTGATACAGATATGGATGATTCAGATATTAAAGCTTACGTTGCTTATTCTGTAGACTTTAATTTATAAGAAAGAATGTGTTACTTGCTGCAACACGAAGGGCCTTTTGGCCCTTTTCTCGTTTTTGAACAAGCCCCCTCACATCTGTTAACAAACCGTTACAATTGAATAAAAACAATACATACTTTTTCCTTTATTCTATTACTTAGTCACTGGGCATTTATAACTGCCTAGCCATAAAATAGGTATAAAGGAATAATAATGAAATCACCTAACGCGTTTAGCGCCCTACTCGATATTTATATAAATCCTAGTAAAGCTTTCAATGGTGTTGAACACGCCAAAGGTTGGTCATGGTTAGCATTTATATGTATTACCCTTGCTAGTATCGCTAGTGTTTATATTTTTTACTCTAGTGTTGATATGCAGTTTTTGATTAATGAGCAAGTAGCAGCATCAAGTATAGATGCAACAATTGGCGAGCAAAAAGCAATTCGTCAAAGTATAGAGCTAAATGCAGAAAACCAAATTTGGTTTGCTCTGTTTGGCGGCGTAATTGCGCTGGCTATCATGAATGCACTCATGGCACTTTATTATATGCTTGTGGCTAAACAAGATCCTGAATCAGAACATAGCTACGGAGCTTGGTATGGATTCTCTACCTGGACAATGATGCCAGTTGTTATTTCAAGCCTAGGCACAATTGCTCTTGTACTAAGTGCAAGTACAGATCAAATATCTCAACAAGCCGTATTTAGCTACGCATCTATTAACCAATTAATAATAGGACTTGAAATTGGCCATCCTTTTTATAGCTTATTAGAATCAATAAATTTATTTAGCTTTTGGAGCATTGCGCTGGGAATGATCGGCTTAAAATGCTGGACTAATTTTTCAACTAACAAAGCACTCCTATTCTCTGCACTTCCTTCAATCATTATTTTTGGTATTTGGGCAGTCATTGCAGCAATGTAACCACTAGATGGGGGTATGTATTGCCTCCGTATTACTTAATTCACGGATAGATAAAAATGAAAAAAGCAATAATCATCACACTCGCTGTAGGCGCATTTATAGCCCTAATTGTGTCAAAGCAAATCTCTGGCGATGAAAAACAAGCCGAAGTAAATATTGCTCAAGTAGAGCTTGGCGACATTGCTGACTCAATAATGGCTTCAGGTAATTTAGTTTTTAATACACAAGTGCAATTACGCTCTGAAGTGACAGGCCGAGTAGATAAAATATTTGTTCAAGAAGGCCAAGGAGTTAAACAAGGTGACATGTTAATGCGCCTTGATACAACCGCTTTTGAATCTGAAGTTACCCGTAGTAAAGCAATCCTTCGCGCCACAGAAATTGAAATTAAACATAGTAGAACACGCCTTGCTAACCTAGAGCGCCAACTTAAAAGACAAAAAGACTTATATGATGTCGGTTTAGGTAATCAAGAGAGCTACGAGAATATTGAAAGCGCACGCGATCTAGCTAAAATTGATATTGAATCACGAATAGAGTCGTACAACCAAGCACAAGCGTCACTACAAATTGCGCAAGATCGCTTAAGTAAAAGTGTATTTAGAGCTCCAATGAGCGGCTTGCTTGCATCTGTAAATATTAAAGAAGGTGAAACCGTTATAGCCGGTACTACTAATATTATTGGCTCTGATTTAATGCTAGTAGCAGACCCAAGCGCTATTTTAGCCGAGCTACGTGTTGATGAAACCGACATTGCGAGTATTAAGCTTAACCAAAAAGCGAATATTTATGCTGCCGCATACCCAAATAAACCATTTAGCGGCACAGTAATCAATATTGGTACTTCAGCTAAAAACCAAGCCGGCTCTCAAGGTTTATCGTTTAAAGTAAAAGTATTACTCGATACTACTGAGCGCCAGCTATATGCAGGAATGAGTTGTAGAGCAGAGATCGCAACAAGCATTGCCGAAAACGGTTTAAAACTTCCAATAGAAGCAATCCAAAAAGAAGACGATAAAACATTTGTATGGCGACTAAATAGCGATAATACAGTTAGCAAAATTGCCATAACTGTTGGAATATCATCTGATATAGAGCAAGCAATTACTGACGGCTTAAATGAAGGCGACAAAATAGTTATTGGCCCTGCGCGCCCAGTAAGTCTTCTGACTGAAGGTGATGTGGTAAAACTTAAATCAGATGCAGACAAGGAAGAAGCCTAATGTCTGCGGTAATCAAGCTAGAGCATATTAATAAACAATACAAAATGGGCTCAGAGGTATTTAAGGCACTTGATGATGTAAACGTACATATAATGCAAAACGAATACGTGGCGATTATAGGACCTTCTGGTTCAGGCAAGTCGACCTTAATGAACTTATTAGGCTGTTTAGATACACCCAGCAGTGGCGAATACTACTTAAAAGACAAACTAGTAAAAAGTATGACCGAGACAGAGCTAGCTCATCAGCGTAATGAAAGCGTTGGGTTTATATTTCAAAGCTTTAACTTAATACCACGTGCAACCGCACTAGAAAATGTAATGCAGCCTTTAGTGTATCGCTTTATTCCTAGCAAACAGCGCAAGCAACAAGCCCTAGAAGCACTAAAACGGGTAGGCCTCGGTGATAAAGTTAATCACTTATCTAGCCAACTATCAGGTGGGCAACGTCAACGTGTTGCCATTGCCCGCGCTTTAGTCACAAAACCACATATATTATTAGGAGATGAACCCACAGGTAACCTTGATAGTAAAACAACCCGCGAAATTATGGGTTTATTTGATGAGCTGCATAACGAAGGTCACACTATTATTTTAGTAACACATGAGCAAGAGATTGCCGATCATTGCCAACGCGTAATTCGTTTGGTCGACGGTAAAGTGGTAAGTGATGTCACTAAAGATGAAGGAATCAAGCAGCATGTTTAAATCAGCTCTTGCGATAATGGAAGGCACTAAAGCCGCTTTTTCAGCTATTAAAGCTAATGCAATGCGCAGCGCACTGACCTGTTTGGGCATTATTATTGGTGTTGCCGCCGTAGTTACTGTAGTTGCAGTAATGCAGGGCTTTACAAAGCAAATAAACGATCAACTTGCTGATATGTCGCCAGATGTAACAACAATAAAGCCTTACACCAGTATTGAACTCGAAATGGTTGGCAAAAATGCCAAGCTTACCTACGACGATTTTTTAGCTTTAAAGTCGCGTATAAAAGAAGCTGAAACGCTAACTGCCCTAATGTTTACCTGGCGCTTTTCGGGGGGAGCTGAGTATGGAAATAAAAGCCATTCATCGCGTGTTATCGGTACTGAGCAAGACTATCAAAAAGCGTATCGTACTTATCCTGAACTTGGTCGCTTTATTCGTGCTGAGGACGATGATAAGCGAAGAAGGGTCGCATTTATCGGCCCTTCAATCATAGAAAAGCTAAACCTTCCTGAAAACCCAGTAGGTGAATATATAAAGCTAGGTGGTGAATGGTTTAGAATTATTGGCGTTGCTGAAAAACAAGGTAGCTTATTTGGTTTTGACCAAGACGATTACATTAATATTCCAATTAGTACCATGAGTGCTTTAGAAGGCGGAAGTACACAAACTAATGTGCAAATTATGTTTAGGTTAAATGAAGGTACTAACGAAGAACAAGTGCTTGCAAAAATAACCCGTGTATTGCGCCAACTACATAAACTAAAAGAGAAAGATGAAAACGACTTTGAATTTGAAACCGCTGAAAAATCTCGTGCCCAAATAGATAAATTTACCAGCAGTGCTACTGCTATTACTGCTGGTATTGTTGGAATAAGCTTACTTGTTGGCGGTATTGGTGTTATGAATATAATGCTAGTGTCGGTAACTGAACGCACACGCGTTATTGGTACATTAAAAGCACTAGGCGCAACACCTGGTTTTATTATGCTGCAGTTTTTAGTTGAAGCCGTTGTGCTTTCACTCTTTGGTGGTTTAATAGGACTCATTATAGGATATGGCGCCGCAGGGCTTATTTCGTTTTTAGTCCCTAGTATGCCTGATGCATATATACCAGCATGGGCTGTAATACTATCGTTCGGATTTACATCAATGATTGGGATTATATTTGGTTTAGCCCCTGCTATTAAAGCAGCAAGACTAAACCCTATAGATGCACTGCGTTACGAATAACTATTTTAAATAATTATTTAGCTTTAAATGGTACCTTATTACATTGTACTTCTACTGTTTTAGGGTACCAAGCTGGGCCGATTTGATTCACAACCACCTCAGCTAAACCATTAGTAAACGATTTATACGTATGAACGCTTTGCCACTCCCCTTGTGGGCAATGTGTTGTTAAATCTAACGGCTCTGATCCCTCGTACAACGCAAGTGCAAAATTATGATGCCACTGTGAGCTTTTTAGAGTTTTATTGCTTACTTTGCTCTGTATACCGTTATCAAAGTAAATATTTGTACACCCCGTTAAAATAATCAGTGTGCAACCGGCTGCAAATAGCTTGATGCTCATAATGTCTCCCCTAGTATTTGCTCTTGGCACCACACTTTAATGGTATGGGGCGAGTATATTCCAAGCGTAATTAAACTCAGCGATCCATCACTAAACGTTTGTTGTGACTGCATTTGAATAACCGGTGTATTTGAACATATTTGTTTTACGTCTACCCGCTGCTCACCCACTAATCCCCATAAATAAAATGGGCGGCTATCTTCGAAATTAGCTTGGCTCGTTATTTTTGCTGTTGCCTGTGGCTGAATGGTTACCGCAGAACAAGCACTGAGGCTTAATGCTATCGCCCCTATAATTAATGGTTTCATACTCTTCCTTATAAACTAAATACCAGTAAGGTAACTTTATAAGAGAACATAAAATATTAGCGTAAAAAGCTGTGGGGAATATGTAGAAACGCTATGAAGTTTTATACAGTTTATTACACATAAAGGCCGCATAAATGCGGCCTTTAAAGTAGTCAGTTTAAGTGGTTAGTAAATAAATAGACGTTAGAATTTAGCTAAATTATTTTTACTGTCTTTATCGACCAGCTTAATGTAAGGATCAACCCCCGCAAATAGTGGCTTTTCTTTTACTTTTAGCTCAATAGTATTGGTTCCAGATACTATTTGATGCTTGTGCGAGTAAATAACAAAGTCATCAGCTAGTAAGTTTTCAGGGTCGTCGCTAAATAATGCAATATCAATTAGCTCATCGAGCGGCTGTTCGGTTTCTTCACCTTGGCCATCCGCACGCTGTTTAATGGCTTCAATGTTTAGCGTAACGCTATAAAAGCCATCACTATCAGCGCTATCTGTAACTGAAACATCTTTCATCTCAAGCTCATACAAGGTGATATATTTAAACTGATCGTCAATAAAACTTTGTTCTGCTTGCGTTGCGTCTTGTTTTAAATAGCTAAGTAAATCAAGCGTAGTTGGGTATGGTGTTGATTGGTACTGAAATTCATTTAAAAATGATTTGAGTGCATCATTTAAACGTTTTTCACCTAAACGATCATAAATCGCCATCATCACAACTGATCCTTTATTGTAATGAAGATATTGTTGAGACTGCGTTTTATATAGTGGCATTTCTTCAAAGGCTTCCCCTGTACGCCCTATTAAGTACCTATCAAGCTCATATTTTAAAAACTTACGTAGCTTCTCGCCGCCAAAGCGTTTTTTTAGCACCATAAGCGCACTATACTGTGAAAGCGTTTCAGAAATAACTGCGCTCCCCTCAACATTTGCTCCCGACACTTGATGCCCCCACCACTGGTGCGCTACTTCATGTGCGGTAACATAGTAAGGGTAGTCAACTTTACTCTCATCTCTTAAGTCTGTAATAAACCCCATGCTTTCTGAGTAAGGGACTGTATTGGCAAAACTTTGTGCAAACGAGCGATACTTAGGAAACTCAATAATACGTAGCTGTTTATGCTGATACGGCCCAAATGCTTGTGTAAAGTAATCTATCGAGTCTTGTACTGACTCAATCATACGGTCAATATTCCATGCATGATTTTTGTGGTAATACACCTCAATATTTACCCCATTATGTTCAACCTTTTTACTTTCAAGCTCTGCCGAAAGCACCGCATAAAAGTTTAAAATAGGCGCATCCATTTCATAAACAAAAGTGCGGCGCCCGTCTTTTACACTTTCACTTTGTAAATACCCTGGGGTAATAGCAAATTGCGACTCGTCGGTTGTTACCGTTGCCTTAAAGTTAATAAACCCATTAGCTGCACCAAAATTACTTTGTGTATAGTACTGACTGGCTTCTAGCTTATGGGCACGTTCAAGTTCTGGTAAATCATGCTTACGGCGTTCAAATTTATCAGCTACCTGTAAACCACGGCTATAACCAAAGCTAGGGAGGAGTTCAAAGTTATTAATAAAAGTGCCATTGGCAACTAATTGTGTATCAGAACCTTGATCAGTAAAGCCTTTGTGATCGCGAGTAACCGACAGTTGCCCTTCTCTTATTTCGTTTGGCATAAGCGGCTGCTCAAACTCAAACCATGCTGAATAAAGCGCTGGTAATTTTTCAACTATCTTACCGCCTGCCATGGCTACATCCCAACTTTTAGCGTGTTGAGGTGAGCTTATTAACACTCGCGTAATTGGCTCGTTAGATGTATTGGTAAATTTAATTTTTGCCACAGCACTTAAAGCACGCTTTTTTGGAAAAATATCAACAGTTAAGTCAACATCGGTCACCATAGGTAGTGCTAAGTCTTTGTATTGTGCAAACTGCTGCTCATAACTTATTTGCTTGTCTTGAAACTCATCGCTCGTAGTAAACTCGTTCAAAACTCTTGTGTTGTTATAAATATTGTAGCCTGCACCAACAAACACTAATGCACTAATAACCGCAACCGCTTGCCCTTTTAACGACATATTATAACGAAGCATAGACAGGCGTGTGCGCAGCGTTTGTGAAGGACCACGATGCCATAACGCAAACCCAACAATCGCTAAAACAAGACTTAACGCACCCCAATACAATGTGTACCAATGCGCGCCTTGTAAAAAGTGCCCATAACCATTTATATCAGAATACGGTACGCTACTGCTTTGCGAAAAGTGATACATATGGTGCTCAAACCCATAAGAACCCATCACTTTTTGCGCTATGTAATACAAAATAAACAAGCCCATTCCTACATATTTATTCGGGCTAATAATTTGTAAAAAGAAGGCGAGTACCGTCAGCATAATTAACGGTAAAATCGATAAATAAACAATCCTAAATAAATACTGTCCTAGCTCTAAATTAAATTGACCTTTAAATAACTGAACTGTAATTGTGAGTATCATTCCCACGAGGAACAACCCAGAAATAGCGGCGATTAAAGCCAGTATTTTTGACACCCAAAAAACACTGTTATGTACAGGAAAGCTGTCAACAATATCGCCCATGCCACTTTGTCGCTCTCGCCACACAAGCTCAGCACTATAAAAAGCGATAATAACAAACAAAAATAAACCGGAAATACCACTAATAACATTTACCATATTCTGAGTTAAAGGCCAGTTAGTAGTGCCATAAGCACCAATAGGCGCAAACAGAGGGATCATAAGCGTTACAATGCTTACACCCGCTAAAATCATAAAAGGAGCACTAAATATAACTTGTTTAAGTTCGAATATACTGCGCATTATTAGCTGAGATTTAGTACTAACCCCCGCTGATTTATAATTTTTAGCACTATTGATAAGTGCAGCTTGTTTATTTTGTACAAAAGCAGAGACTTTAAATTGCTTCTTCTGTTTTTTAGTTACTATGCGATTGCTTAGCTTTCCAAGGCCAAAAAACATTGCAACACTGATTGCCACCCACAATATACGGTTAACTAAAAGGTCACCTGTGAGCGTTAGCACTTCTGTGTTTTTATCATTTACAGTCCAATAACGTGTTAAATCAATTAACGAACCAGAGCCAAATGGGTCGGCGTAAACAACAATATTTCTAAATGCTAAATCATCAAAGTAAACGCCGGCAATTTGATAGGCTATAAAAATCACAACAGCTGCTACATACACCGACATCATGGTTTTAAAATAGACCGCTACACTATTAAAAATAGCCGAAAGCACCAGTAAACTTGGCACTGCTAAATAAAGATAAGGCGCAGCGTAGTACATTAGCTTATTAGGACCAATCAATTCGCCATCGAGCCAGCCAACTAATAAACCAAATTGCGACCCTAAAAACACACCCAATGGCACGCTTAAAAACACAATAAGTACAACTAAGTAAGAACCAAAAAAACGCCCTGCTTGATAAGGCACAGGATTAACAGGCTTACTAAAAACCAGCTCATCCATTTTGCTTTCACTGTTGCGAATAGCAGAGCTGGCAACAAAGTTAACCACTAAAAACATAGCGAGTGTACAAAATGTAACGGTTAAAAGCATAATAGAGAAAGGCGAGTTCATATGAACATTCGCCCCACCTAACGGGAACTTACTACTAGAGCTTATAAAAAACGCCATAAAAAAGAAGATTAATGAGGTCACATAAAACGAAGGCTGACGCGCGAAATAACGCAGCTCAAACGCGAGCATATTAAAAAACATAACGCCTCCTTATGCTACTTGGCTGTTACGATGATTAAGCAGAGTAGAAAAATACACATCTTCTAAATTTGCATTACTTGCTTCAAACCCTTGTGGGGCTTGCTCTGCTATTACATGTAAAATTGTTTTCCCTGCAAATAGGCGCTTAGAAATAACCGGTAATTGTGGCTCAAGTTCTTGCGCTTCTTCTTGGCTCATGGCTTTGCGCCAAATTTGTCCTTGGAGCTTATCGGTAAGCGCTATTGGGTTACCTTCTAGTAAAATCTTACCGCCAGCCAACACCGCCATATTTGGGCAAAGCTCTGCAACATCTTCAACGATATGGGTCGATAATATAACTACTTTTTGCTCGCCTAAGCTTACTAATAAGTTATGGAAACGATTACGTTCCTCTGGGTCTAGCCCCGCTGTTGGCTCATCAACTATTAGTAAATCAGGGTCGCCCAGTAATGCCTGTGCAATACCAAAACGCTGACGCATACCGCCCGAAAAGCCACTTACCGCTTTTGAGCGATGTTGATATAAATTAGTGTGTGCAAGTAATCCTTCAACCGACTCTTTACGCTCGGCTTTATTATGAATCCCCTTTAAAACAGCCATATGATCTAGCAAATCGTAGGCACTAACACGCGGGTACACACCAAAATCTTGTGGTAAGTAACCTAAACGCTGACGCAAAGCTTGTGGGTCTTTAAATACATCAATGCCATCAAAAGTAATTGAACCTGAATCAGCCGACTGCAGCGTTGCAATGGTACGCATAAGCGATGATTTACCTGCGCCATTTGGCCCAAGTAATCCAAACATCCCTTTACCGATAGATAAATCAACACCTTGTAGTGCATGTACGCCGTTATCGTAGGTTTTAGATAACCCTGTTATTGATAGCATTTTTACTTCCTTGAGTATAAGTAATTATTTTTATGATGCTTTATATCACAAGCAAAACAGGAACATAAGTTACTTATTGGTTAAATTTGTAACAACAAATAAACACAATTTAAACTCATAACACTTGCCTGCACTGTATTCACTCGGTATAAAAACCACATATACTTTTTATAAGAAGCGAAAAGCCATGCAAGATCACCAAAGCCAGCCGTTAAATGACTTTATAGAATATCCACACGACGAAATGCTAAATCGTGCTAACGAGTTTTTACAAACCAGCCAACGCCGCCATAGCATTCGTAGCTTTAGCGATCGCCCAGTACCAAAAAATATTATTGAAGCATGTATAAAAGCAGCTGGCACAGCACCTAGTGGAGCGAATCATCAGCCTTGGCATTTTGTGGCTATAAACAGTAGCGATGTAAAAAAACAAATAAGAGAAGCCGCCGAAAAGCTAGAGCGTTCTTTTTACGAAGGCAGAGCAGGTGAAGAATGGTTAGATGCGCTAAAGCCGTTAGGTACCGACGCCAATAAACCTTATTTAGAGCATGCACCTTGGCTTATAGCTGTATTTAGTCAAAAAAAGGGCGGTGTAAGCACCGATGATAAAAATACGAATTATTATGTGCATGAGTCTGTTGGTTTAGCTACCGGCTTTTTAATTCAAGCTTTGCACCGCAGTGGTTTGGCAACCCTTACTCATACTCCAAAGCCAATGAGCTTTTTAACCGACATATGTGGTCGCGATAGAGATAATGAACGCCCATACATGCTACTTATTGCAGGCTACCCAAGTGATGATGCAACAATACCGGCTCATGCACTGGATAAAAAATCTATCGATGAAATAGCTACGTTTATTTAGTATTTTCTTGTCGGCAAAACCACTCATATAACAAAGCAATGATCGACTCAACTTTTGGGTCGGTCAATGAGTAATAAATAGTATGCCCTTCTCGGCGAGTAACAACCATATTTGCCTTGCGTAAACTTGCTAAATGCTGAGATAGCGCCGACTGCGCTAAAGGTACCTTTTTATTTAGCTCACCTACACTTTGCTCACCTTGTAATAAACTACATAAAATCATTAAGCGATTTTTGTTAGCCATTAATTTTAAAAACTGTTCGGCTTGCTCTGCGTTGACAGCTAGTTGTTCAATATTCATTTTATTATTTCTCTTTTTGATACCTTTTTAAGTATAGACTTTTACATTAGTAAGTTCTAATATAATTAACATTAGGTTTTACTAATATTAAGATGGCCATGAAACTAGCGATGCCATTTTATTAATCGGCGGAAGTGCTGTAGCAGTATCCGCACTATTAAGTTACTTTATATAAAGTAACTTTCAATTTTTAACGTTATTTATAAGTATTAACTCAATTCAACCTACTTATACCAAGTAGCACTCATTAATGTCTTTTTTAAAAAAAAGAGGATTTACAAACTAATGCTTACATCAATCCCTGACTTACTAAAAATTATCACACCTAACCAACGCCGTATTGACGCAGCGCAAGCAAAACTCGAGCTTGAACAAAATAAAGGTTTACTTATTGATGTGCGAGAACCTGCAGAGCACGCGACAAAATCGGCTGCCGGCGCTATAAATATTCCGCGTGGATTACTTGAAATGAAACTAATGGAAATAGAAAAAGACGCAGCTCGCCCTATTTACGTGCACTGCGCAAGTGGTGCACGCGCAACGTTGGGAGCAGAAGCATTAACGCGTGTGGGTTATGAAAACGTGACTGTTATTACCTGTGACGCAAACCAAATATGTAGCGTATTTTAAGTATCTACTAAGTACTTATAATTATGCGCTTAACAAAGGTAGGTGTTTAACGCTGTGATAAGTCAGTGCTAATTTAATACACTCTTTAACTGGGTGTTCTGGTAATGGCTTTTCACTATTTAACACTATTGCTCTATTTCCTTCAAAGGTAAGATTATGAGAGTACAACTCTCTAAATGTGCTTACTAGCTTTGATTGGCAATGAAAAAACAAATAACACGATGAGCCCTTAAAGCCTACGCGAATGGGGCTACCATTTATTGTGTTATAACTTGGCTCTCCCCACTTTAAAGACTCTTCAACAGCTCCTAAGTTTTGCTCTTGTGCTACGGTATAAATTAGCTCTCGTAATTGTATAAGCGTACTTTTAGCTGCCTCAGGATGATTATTAAATATATTTTTTATATCCGTATTCATAAAAACATCCTTATAAGTATTACAAGTTTAAAACAGGTTACTTTTGCTGCCTTTCATCAACTAAAACAAGTAGCATCTGCTCAATATTTTTAACACTATAAGTAAG
Source organism: Pseudoalteromonas sp. c7(2019) (assembly GCF_011378625.1). Classification (NCBI taxonomy): domain Bacteria; kingdom Pseudomonadati; phylum Pseudomonadota; class Gammaproteobacteria; order Alteromonadales; family Pseudoalteromonadaceae; genus Pseudoalteromonas; species Pseudoalteromonas sp. c7(2019). The sequence continues at coordinate 26,434 of NZ_WTKS01000018.1, forward strand.
TGCTCTCAGTAGCTCTTTCTCACTTTGCTCTGTTGCCTGCTGCGACGTTTTACCTTGATTAGCCAATACATCTTTTTGCTCAAGTATCGCCTCTCTAAACTCACTCGCATTAACTACACCAAGTAAAGATACCAATGCACCATTTCCTGACTGCCCTGCTGTTTCAAAGCTCAAACGATATAATCCAAATAATCGCATGAGCGGTCCTTGGCTTAATCCAACATCAGTTATTTTTTCAAGCGGAATTGATTTCTCTACTTTAAATAATATGCCACGTTTAACAACTAGTTTTTGCGGCAATAAATCAGCCGACATAGCTGCGAGTATTCGCCCGCCCACCAGCCATACAATAGCTAAAACAATGGGTAACAACGGAATAGTCACCAGCGCTAGTACACTAAAAAAAGCGGCCATTAGCATCCAGTATTGCTGAACCTTCGGGTCGAAAGATGCACTTTTTAAAATATGTTTTGTCATTGTTTTAATCCTTTATCTATATAACTAAAAATACACTCTGCAAACTTCAATAATCTCTACTCAATCTTACAAACTAATAACGACTTTTATAGCAAGAGCAATAAACACAACCCCCAGTATTTTATCAAGCCATGGGTTCTGCTTAGTAAAACCAAAGCGATTTTTTGAAACCTCAGTAAGTACTGCAACTAGTAAATACCAACCTGTATCAATTACAAACACGGTTAAGCACATAATAATGCCAATGCTTAAAGTGAGATTTTGCGGGTCAATAAACTGTGAGAACAAGGCTAAAAAGAAAATAGCGAGCTTGGGGTTCAAAAAGGCAATGGCGAATCCATCTTGCAACGCTTTAGTTGCGCTTATCTCACTTTTTTGTACTTGCAGTTCGTCATTATTGGGTTTTGCTAATAGTATTTTTAAACCTAAATAAGCTAAATACCCAGCGCCTAAATATACAAGTACTTGGTATACCGTTGGAAACTGAGCCATCAATGTCCCCAAACCAAGTAACGAAGCTGCCGCATAAAGCCCAACACCCATGCCATGGCTAAGTGCAGCAAGCATACCGTTTTTCATTCCGCCACTCATTGTATGCTTTAGTACAACTGCAAGGCTTGGGCCTGGCGACATTGCACCCATCATGCATACAAGTACTAAACTAAACCATGCTGCTAATGTCATTTTTGTCCTTATAGTTCATCGTTTTCTATTAATAATATATAGGCCGTTATTTGGCCTTGAAAAGCAGTCGCGGTATTTATACTTATTACTTTCCAACCTTCTTGATTTAAGTGGTATATGCGCTCATTCAAAGCATCTACATCAATGCCGTTACTAAAAAACCACGCCTTTTAAATTCTACTATTTTTTGCATTGTTTGTTATCCATTTTATAAGCGGTAGTCAAAGTCGTAATAGTGAATGCTCTGCTCAATGCGTATTTTCATACTGCCAGTTAATCCTTTTAGCTCATTTGTGCCTGAATCAGGAATAACATTTAAAATAAGACTATCTTGTCCTTTATTCATAGTGCCAAAGTGTTGCAGTACAAAACTGCCCTGCTTACCTTCAAGCTCACCTATCACTTGCTCTATTGCCACGTAACCCGCACTGCCTTGGGTTGGCGTCATTGCGCTAAGCATCTCGCCTTGGCTTGTAGCATTTAAGTCACCTTTAAATGTTTTATCAATCGACATGCGTCCTAAGTTAATACCTTGCTGCCCTTTGGCGTAACCTTCAATTGGCGCTAAAGCCACTGTAAATTCACCACTTATTATTTTTGTTGTCATAACAATTCCTTATTGATGATATTTAATACTATTGATTTTTAATCCGATGATGCCATATCTATACCTTAACCTTTAAAAAGAATCCACTATGTCAAAAAACACCTCTGCATCCGAAAAAGCAGCTTTTAGCAGCTTATTACCTGTTTTTGCTTTTATAAAACCTTACAAATGGATGGTAGTAGCTGCGCTAGCCGCGCTATTGGTCACTGCGGGGGTTAACTTATCACTAGGTCAGGGGGTTAAGTTTGTTATTGATCATGGGTTTATTGCAGGCTCCAAAGATCAATTACAACAAGCTGTACTGGTACTCATTGGCTTAATCAGCTTATTAGCGATCGGTACCTTTAGCCGTTTTTATTTAATGTCGTGGATTGGCGAGCGGGTAAGTAACGATATTAGAAAAGCCGTGTTTAATCGTATTGTTACGCTACACCCTAGCTACTTTGAAGAAAACCGCAGTGGCGAACTTATGTCGCGTTTAACCACCGACACCACATTACTGCAATCAATTATCGGCTCATCATTTTCTATGGCACTGCGCAGTGTACTTATGTTGATTGGTGGACTTGCTATGTTGTTGTTTACTAATTTGAAGCTCACCTTAATAGTTGTTGCCTGTGTACCGCTGGTACTTGTCCCTATGATGATATTTGGTCGCAAGGTACGCAAACTAGCAAGCTCAAGCCAAGATGCCATTGCCGATATAAGTACCTATGCAGGCGAAATCATACAAAATATTAAAGTAGTGCAAAGCTATAGCCATGAAGAACAAGAGCAATATGCTTTTGCACTTGAGACCGAAAAAGCCTTTAACGTAGCTAAAAAACGCATTAAGCAACGTTCATTTTTAATAGCCGTAGTGATTTTTTTAACCTTTAGTGCTATTAGCGCTATGTTATGGGTAGGTGGTAACGATGTACTTGCGGGTACTATGACCGGCGGCGAGTTAGGTGCATTTGTGTTTTACGCTATTATGGTGGCAATGTCGGTGGCAACCGTTGCTGAAGTATATGGCGAACTACAACGCGCAGCAGGCGCGGCAGCAAGGCTGCTTGAGTTACTTGCCGTTAAAAGTGAGATAGAAAACCCATTAAATCCACAAGATAGTAATTTACTGCAAGAGAGTAGCAGCCCCGCAATTGCACTTGAAAACATTAGCTTTAACTACCCTTCACGCCCCGATGTAAGTGCACTTAATAAAATAAGCCTAAATATAAATCAAGGCCAAACCGTGGCAATTGTTGGCCCTTCTGGCGCAGGTAAAACAACGTTATTTGAATTGCTACAACGTTTTTACGATCCGGCTAGCGGAGCTATTAAGTTTAAAGATGTAAACATTAAAGACCTATCACTTAATACTCTGCGTAATAAAATGGGCATGGTAGCGCAAAACCCTATTTTATTTAGCTCCGACGTAATGCATAACATCCGCTACGGCAACCCAAGTGCAACCGATGAGCAAGTATATGCCGCAGCAAAGTATGCGCATGCCGATGAATTTATCAAACAGTTACCGCAAGGTTATAACAGCTTTTTAGGTGAGCAGGGTGTGAGGTTATCGGGTGGGCAAAAGCAGCGTATTGTGCTTGCACGTGCCATATTAAAAGACCCTGAAATACTTCTTCTTGATGAAGCCACCAGCGCGCTGGATGCGCAAAGCGAACACCATGTACAAGCTGCACTTGAGCATTTAATGCAAAACAGAACAACGTTAATTATTGCCCATAGGCTGGCAACGGTAAAACATGCAGATGTAATTGTAGTAATGGAAAATGGGGAAATCATAGCAACGGGTACTCACCAAGAGTTGTTAGCAAGTAACCCGTTGTATCAAAAACTGTGTGAATTACAGTTCAATAAAGACTAGTTATTCTTCGGTATTTGGCACTATCTGAATTTCTACGCGACGGTTTTGAGCACGGCCATTTGCACTATCATTAGTTGCAATTGGGCGTGTTTCGCCATAGCCCATAGTGCTAACACGTGTAGCCATAATTTGTTGGTTCACTAAATAGTCTTTCACACTTTGTGCGCGTTCACGCGATAGGTTCATGTTGAAGCTATCTTTACCCGTACTGTCAGTATGCCCTTGCACACTAAGGTAGGTTTTTTCGTACTTGTTCATTACTTTAGCAATCGCATCTAACGTATCGTTAAAGCCTGATGAAATATAAGACTGAGCAGTCGCAAACGTAATGTTTGATGGCATTACTAAACGTAAGTTATCGCCTTCACGCACTACTTCAACACCTGAACCCGCTAACTCATCACGAAATGCTTCTTCTTGCTTATCCATGTAGTCGCCAACAGCAGCGCCCGCCAGTGCACCAATAGCTGCACCAATAAAAATACGTTTATCTTTATGATTACCCGTAGCCTTACCTAATACACCTCCGGCTGCGGCGCCTATAGCGGCTCCTTTACCTGTGTTATTCATTTCACAACCAGAAAGTAATACAGCTACTACGGTTACGCTTAAAAGTGATTTAGTTAAAGTCATGGTGATACCCTATTCATTAAGAATTTAGCAAGAGTATGCAAATACATGTATGAACAAACTATGAAGAGAGTGTTAAAAGCAACGCATCTTGCTTGATTGTTAAACAGACCTCAAACTAATGTGCCATTTTAATAAAAATGTCATACTACGCTGTGACAATTTAATGAATTTTACAAAGGATATTGGCGCAATGTTAATTGCTATTTTTAGACAGTTTTTTTTACTAGGGTGCATGAGCTTTGGTGGCCCCGCTGCGCATTTAGGTTATTTTAAACGTCACTTTGTAGACTCGTTAAATTGGTTAACTAACACGCGTTACGCACAACTTATTAGTTTAAGCCAAGCACTGCCTGGGCCTGGCTCTAGCCAAGTTAGTTTTGCTATTGGCGTTGAGCGGGCTGGGGTACTTGGTGGTATAGCTGCTTTTTTAGGCTTTACTCTGCCTTCGTTTTTAATAATGGTGCTGCTTGCGGTTAGTGCCCATCAGTTTGATGCCGTTTACTTTGCTATTATTGCAGGCTTAAAGTTATTTGCCGTTGTTATAGTCGCTGATGCAACACTTAGTATGGCTAAAAGCTTTTGTACAAGTGCTGCGCTTAAGTTACTTGCGGTAATGAGTACACTTGCTTTGGTGTTATTTCCAATGATGGGAACTCAAATAGCAATTTTAATCACCGCTGCCACAATAGGTGCTATATGGCCTTTATTAAAACTTGGCACAGTAGCAAAAGATGCTAGCAGTACAAAAAGTAATATTAACTGGATTGCACTGGGGTTATTTGCGCTCTTACTTGGTGTTAGCTTTATTCCACTAGGGCATGAGTTTGCTTTGTTTACCCCTTTTTACCAGGCAGGTGCAATGGTGTTTGGCGGCGGACACGTAGTACTGCCGGTACTTCAAGCTGGCGTACCAGCATTGAGTGATGATCAGTTTTTAAGTGCTTACGCGAGCGCTCAGGCAGTGCCCGGGCCTATGTTTACTATTGCTACTTACTTAGGCGCACAACTTACTACTGAGCAACCTCTAGTGGGTGGCCTTATAGCTACACTGCTTATATTTATGCCTGGTTTTTTACTTATACTGGCGTTTCAGAAGAGTTGGATTAACTTGGCAAACAAACCACGCTTTGCAAGTTCAATAGCGGCGCTTAATGCCGCGGTAGTCGGTTTTTTAGCGGCTGCACTGTATTCGCCAATTTGGACATCGGCTGTGCATAACTTTTGGCAAGTTGCGTTAGTAATAATTACATTTGCATGGCTGCGATTTAAAAAGCCACCTATTTGGTGGCTCTTAGCTTTATTTATTGCTGTGGGTCTTTTACAACACTATTTGCCATCACTCTAAATGTTGGCTTATCTGTTTGTTGCTCGCTAGGTGGGCTTAATTGTCCACTTACACTTTGATACGCTCTAAGCCCAAACACGGGTAATACCGCAAGTAAATGATCCATTATTTCGGCTTGTAAATGCTCGTACGAAATCCAGCGTTTGTCTTCACTAAAGCAATAAAACTCAATAGGTAAACCATGGTTTAGTGGTTGCAGCTCCCGTACCATTAACGTAAGCGACGTATTAATTTTACTGTGCTGTTTTAAATAGCCTTCAGCATAGCGACGAAACAGCCCTAAATTAGAAACTTGCGCAGGTAGTGTCGTCACTCGAATATAGTCGTGCAGCGGAATAGCCGCATCAATTTGCTTTCTAAACTCATCACTTACTAAACAAATACTGTGCATATCAATATTGAGTGAACGTTTAATACGCCTACCGCCCGACTCTTGCATCCCGCGCCAGTTTTTAAACGAGCCCGCCACCAACATATAAGTTGGAATAGTTGTGATGGTATTATCCCAGTTACGCACTTTCACAGTGTTTAAACCCAAATCAATCACTTCGCCATCGGCGCCATAATTTTCTACTTGGATCCAATCACCATAGGTTACTAGGCGATTTGCTGCTATTTGAATACTGGCTACAAAGCCTAAAATAGTGTCTTTAAATACTAATAACGTAACAGCAGCAATAGCACCAAAGCCAGAGAGAATATAAGTAGGTGACTTTTCAAGGAAAATGCTCACAATTAAAATTGCACACACAATAAAGGTTATTAGCTTAACAACCTGAATTAAGCCCTGAATAGGGACTTCGCGTGCAAACTCTAACTGGTTATAAATAGTACCTGCAATACTCACAATACTACTAAAAATAAAGCCAGCATAAATAATAAGCAAAGCTTGTCCTATCGTTTTTAGTATTTCTCCTGCAATTTCATTAACTGGGTATACGCTATCAAACGTAGCTAAAAACAATACGCAGCACAGCATTCCGGCAATACGCTTATTTAGCTTATTAAGCATAGGAGAAAGCGCACCAATTCGCTCAGGAGAAAGCCTCGTCACTATTTTTTGAATGCCAGGTAACATTAATCTACGAGTAAATAAGTAAACAATTAATAAAGAGAATATTCCTATTGAGACTCCGGTAATTGAGCTAAGAAAATCCGCGTCGGGTACTTTTTCAAACCAAGGAGCAATTAATTCCTGAAGATGGGTGTTGGTCATAGTGTTTCAATTTCCTTACTGATTTGTGGTTCAGGTAAATCTTGTTGAGCATAAATGTCGGCAAGCTGCTGATCTTTAGCAACCCATAGCTCATTCACATAATGTTGAAAATTAACTTTAAATACGTCATCGCTTTGATAGCTGCCCTGCATATTGTCATTAATGGGCGTTACGTCTATTGAAACATAAATAGAATCTAGCTCACCTTTTAGCAAGTTACGACAAACGTGATCTGTCTTACCGCTATATACTAAACTTGTATTAAGCATGGCATCAAATTGATCGGCTAATACTTCAAGCGCAAAAGCAATGCCGCCCGCTTTGGGCTTTAATAAATGTTTAAAAGGACTTTGTTGCAGATTATGTTTGGCTGGCGTATAGCGTGTACCTTCAACAAAATTAATGATGGTAGTAGGATGATGACGAAAATTACGACAGCTACGCTTCGTGCGCTCTACATCCAACCCTTTCAACTTTGGATTTTTAGCAAGCTGCGCTTTGCTTACCCGTTTCATAAACGGCATACCCATGGCCCACGCACCAGTGCCAATAAAAGGCATGTATTTTAACCCGTCTTTTAAAAAGAACTTAGGGGCAGGCAATGCATGTAATGAGCTAAGTACAGTTATATCTAACCAACTCGCGTGGTTACAAATAAGTAAATACCAACTTTTTGAGTTTAAGTCGCCACTTATATCAACCACAATGTTAGGGCAACCTAACCAAAGCCCTAAACGGTTGCCGTTACACCAACCTCGGTAAGCGCTGTGTAATATAGAGTTAACCACAGGCAAAGGCAGTAATAACTTAATAAGGCCCAGTACAAATACTAGCGAGCCAAAAAGCATTACATTAGAAAACAATACGCAGCCTACAATTAAGCCGTTAAGCCAATTTGGTAACCACTTTTTTAGCATAACTGTAAGCTCATATTTTTACCTTTTACTTATGGTTTTTTTCGAGCGATTGTAGTGTTTGCTCTTTGTTTTCCCATAAGCGGTTTAACTCGCTTTGAAAGCGAACTCTAAATTCAGAATCACCTGTGTAGTCACCAATAAGCTCTTCGCTTACCGGCCTTACTTCCACGTGTACGTTGATATTTTTTACCTTACCACCAGCAAAATCCATAAAAGTAGGAATACCATCTGGGTAATGAATGGTGACGTTAACCACTTTAGTAATTTGCTCGCCCATTGCTTGCATTACAAAAGCAATACCGCCCGCTTTTGGTTTTAATAAATGTGGGAACGGGCTATTTTGGCGCTCATGCTTTTGCGTAGTAAAACGAGTGCCTTCTACAAAGTTAACCACACTTACTGGCATCTCTTTAAATTTTTCGCAGGCTTTACGTGTGGTTTCTAAGTCTTTGCCACGCAGCTTTGGATTCTTTTTTAATTGGCTTTTACTCGTGCGAGTCATAAACGGAAAATCAAGCGCCCACCAACATAAACCTAAAATAGGCACGTAAATAAGCTCTTTTTTCAAAAAGAAGTTTAAAAATGGAATTTTACGATTAAACACACGCTGTAATACTAAAATATCGACCCAGCTTTGGTGATTTGCAATTACTAGGTACCAATCTTTTAGTTTAAGGTCTTCAAGGCCAGTTACATTAAGTTTAGTTGGCGTAAATAACGCTTGATTTAAGCTATTAAAGGTAACCCAAATAGTTGCAAATTGCTTAGCTGCCCAGCTCATAAGCTTTTGTAGAGGCTTAATAGGGATAAGCTTTATAAGCCCACAAACAAAAATAGGCACAAACCAAAAAAGTGTGTTTATTGTGTAAAAAACAATACTAAATACACTGCGAATAACTGACATTACTTCCATTCCTTTAAACATTGCGCAGCCACTAATACTGCGCTTTCAGTTGCTTACAAATTAATCTTCAAAATAGGTATAGCCTTCAAGGCCTGCATTAAGCTCAGCTAAATAACCTTCTTTACACTGCGTCGATACATCAAGTTTATTAACTTGGTACGCAAAGTTGTCAGCTAAAATGGCGCTATCATAGTCAACAAACTTTAATACATCCTTAACGCTATCACCTTTTATGGCATTGGTTAACACGTAGCCATCGTCGTTAAGCTCTACGTGCACCGAATCAGTGTCACCAAATAGGTTATGTAAATCACCTAAAATTTCTTGATACGCGCCTACCATAAACATAGCAATGTGGTATTGCTCGCCATGCTTATATTCTGGTATTGGTAGGCTGGTTTCGATACCCGCGCCTTCAACGTATTCACGAATCTGCCCGTCAGAATCGCAGGTAATATCTTGAATAATCGCGCGCTGAGTCAGTGGCTGAGTTAAGTTTTCGATTGGCATAACAGGAAACAACTGCTGAATACCCCATACATCAGGCAACGACTGAAATAATGAAAAGTTAACAAAGAGTTTATCAGCAAGCTTTTCGTTTAAATCGTCGAGTACTTCACGGTGCGCGCGCGCATTATTACTAAGCGATGCACGTACACGATGTAAAATAGTAAAGTAAAGCTGCTCTATTTTCGCCCACTCTAGCATGCTTACTAAGCCATGCACGTACTGATCGTGCGCTTCGCTAAATAAGTGCATAGCGTCGTGATAAATCTCTAATGCCATACGCGGGTTTAAACGCTGTAAACACTGCCACATTTCATCAAGCACTAATGCGCTATTTTCAAGCGGTGGCTCTGGATTTAAATGATTAGGCGCTTTTTCTACGTCAATTACATCGGTAATTAATACCGCATGGTGAGCAGTTAAAGCACGCCCCGACTCGGTGATAATGGCCGGATGCGTAAGGTTATGTTGGTCGCACACCTCAGCAAATGCATTCACTACGTTACGCGCATACTCTTCTACGGTGTAATTCATTGAACATGCACTACGCGAGCCAGAGCCCTCGTAATCAACACCTAAGCCGCCGCCCACATCAACGGTATTTAACGGTACGTTTAATTGTGTAAGCTCAGCAAAGTGGCGTGCACATTCACGTAAAGCACGGTGAATATCACGAATATTGGCAATTTGAGAACCAATATGAAAATGCACCATTTGCATTAAGTGCAGCTTATTATGCTTTTTAAGCACTTCAACAGCACTTAGTACTTGGCCTGCTGTTAAACCAAACTTGCCTTTTTCGCCGCCCGTGTTTTGCCACTTGCCTTTGCCTACTGAGTTTAGGCGAATGCGAATACCAATAGCCGGTTCAATGCCTAGGTTGTCTATTTCTTCAAGTAGTGTGGTCAGTTCTGAAAGTTTTTCTACCACAATTTTTACGCTGTGGCCCATTGCTTGACCAATACACGCTAGGCGTAAAAACTCACTGTCTTTATAGCCGTTACACACTATTGTGATTGGCTCTTTTGCTACACCCAAAATAGCCATAAGTTCTGGCTTTGAGCCTGCTTCTAGGCCAACAAGCCCGCTTGGATGCGCTAATAGCTTACTTACTACAGAACGTTGCTGATTTACTTTAATTGGATAAACACAGGTGTATTTACCGTTATATTCACGATTTGCTCGCGCTTGCGTAAACGCGTTAGTAAGTGTGTCTACACGATTTTTTAAAATATCAGTAAAGCGTACTAAAACCGGCAACGTTAAACCTTGTTGCTTAAACTGCTCAGTTAATTGCGTTAAAGAAATGGCCGGTTTTGTTTGGTCGCCATCTGGGTAAGCCACCAGTTCGCCTTGTGCGTTAATATCAAAATAACCATCACTCCAATGAGCAACGTTATAAGTGGCGCGTGCTGTTTCTAAACCCCAGGTCATGGCAACTCTTCTTTAGTCAATTAGGTATAAAGGCGCATTTTAATACGTCACTATCCACTAGGCTAACAAAAATTGAACTTTCACTCACTCCTAACTAACTTTATTCGTCAAATCAGTTAAAATGTCATTGAGCAAAACGCCAAGCACTGGCAGAATTGCCCCTTTTTCATACTCAACCTAAAAAGTGTAATAGTAACTATGGCAAATTTAGATCAAAGTAAGTGGTTTACTGAAATTAGCGACCGCGATGGCAGCGCATTTTCATTACGTATTAATAAAAAGTTAGATGAAAAACAGTCTCCTTTTCAAAAGGTAGAAATGTTTGAAACCACAGACTTTGGTAATTTAATGATCATCGACGGGTGTACTATGGTAACAACCCGCGAAAACTTCTTTTATCATGAGATGATCAGCCACCCTGCACTTTTAGCGCATCCAAACCCTAAAAACGTCGTTATTATTGGCGGCGGCGACTGCGGTACTTTACGCGAAGTATTAAAACACCCAGGCGTAGAAACTGTAACGCAAATAGATATCGACGAAGTAGTAACGCAAATGTCGTTAAAATACTTCCCAGAGCTTTGTGAATCTAATAACGACGCCCGTGCAACGGTTATGTTTGACGACGGTATTAAATACATGCGCGAAGCCGCTGGCGAATCTATCGACGTAGTGATTGTTGATGGCACAGATCCGGTAGGTCCAGGTGAGGGTTTATTTAACCATGCGTTTTACACAAGCTGTTTAGATGCACTGCGCCCAGGTGGTATTTTAGTACAACAAAGTGAATCACCACTTATGCACATGCCATTATTAGTTGAAATGCGCGAAGCAATGCTAAGCGTAGGCTTTAACGATTTACAAACATTGCCATTTCCACAACCAATTTACCCAAGCGGTTTATGGTCAGTAACACTTGCACGTAAATCACAAGCATTTGACGGTTTTAGAGAAGATGCAGCTGCAAATATTGCACAGCACAGCGAGTACTATAACAACGGTATTCACCATGGTGCACTCGCTACACCTAACTACATGAAACGCGCATTCGATAAAAAATAATACCAATCTGCTTATATATGGGGTCTATTTAACGTTAAGAAAATTACGCTAGAACTAGGCAAAAATTTTTGTATCTAGTTGTTCTAAATAAAAAATTTTTAACGACGTTATAGTGCAATTTAATTCGTTAAATTGATCAAAAATTTATGCAGGTTGGTATAATCTATACCAATTTTATTAAACTAAAAAGGGAGCATTTAAATGCTCCCTTTTTTATACTTTTAAAAACGCCATTGCGCATTTAGCATTATTTGCTGCTGCGAGATTCGTTCATTAAATCCAATTGGCTCTCTATTTTTTGCAACACTTTTAAGTGCAGAACCTTCAACCCCTATTTGTAGTTTATTAGTGAGCTGGTAGCGCCATGTTGCGGTTAAGCCTTCCCCATTACTTGCATTAGGGTCAAACGCGGTTGTGTCGTTGTCAGTAACTTTAAAATAATCATAACGTACTGAAACTCGATGTTTGCCTTCTTTATGGCTCAGCATTAAATAATGGCTATAAAAAGCATTATCAATTAATGCGTTACTGCCCATTTCAGTTTTACCATTAAGTACCTGTGCTATTAAACGTGTTTTACTATTAAACTTATAAAGCCAAGCAGCGCTTGTAAAGCGAGTATCCCAAGCATACTGCCCTGTACTAATATTAAGTGTGGTTGGGTCGCCATTATTGTTGTAATAATAAATTCGAAATTGTGATTTTTTTAAGTAATCCCAATGTACGCCAGCGTAATAGCCAAAACGCCCATCTACTTCTTCAAACGGTAAAACCTGATTAGCCTGCCAACGTAATTCGTATGCATTTAATGCCGCTATAGGCGCAAATTTAATACTTTCGTTAAATGTAGTTTGTCTATCGTGTAATGCAAAACCACGCCACGCAAGTAAAGTACCGGCAGGATCATTGCCTTTAAATGTAGCACCTACAAAACTAAAGCTATGAGCGCTGTTGAAACGTTTTGCTGGGCGCTTAATAGTTACCTCTGCGCCAACAGTGCGTACTTCCTCGCCTATCCAGCTATTAATAGCTGAGTTTGTATAGTTATAAGGAGAAGTCCACCCTATATCAGGATTTTCAAGCGACATAAGTGGGTAAAAGCCCCCCACGCGCATGTGCCATTTATAGTTGCTGTTAGATAGCGGCTGATACTTTATATAAGCCTGCGTAAAACCAAGGCCAACGTCAGGATCTTGATTCGCATTTAACACCCCATGAGCCGACCAACTAGATGCTAAATCAACATTAAAATCTAAAATACCTTGGGATAAAATAAGTTCGTCGCTTTTAGTATCGTGCCGATATAGCCCAAGGCCGCCCTCTTGGAAGCTACGTATATCGTCACCCTGCACGGCTCTAATTTGTATTAAGCCTTTTACTTGTGCATACAACACATTACTAAAACATAAAGCACCGGCTAAAAATGCCAGCCTCGTTAAGCGATTAATAGTCATCAAATTCATCCGTAGCAAAATCAATTTGCTCCGCAATTTCCTGCTTTACTTTATAAGTGATAGGGTTAGTAGCCACAGTAATAGTTTGAGATTCAACCTTACTAATATCACTAAACCCAGAATGCCAAACACTTAACGTGTATTCGCCTGCATTGGCATTTAAATCAACATTCCCGTTTTCATCAGTGATTGCAAAAATAGTGCTATCTACCACCACAATATAACCTAACATCCAATCATGAATATTACAGCCAAGCTCAACAACACCCGTTTGATCAAAAGTAATGGGCGCTTTTGGGTGCTCCTTATATAGCTTTAATTCGAACGTTTTGGCTTTAGAAAATGAATAAACATGATGCATGATTGAGTCCGCATTCGGAAACTCTACCTTTGCATTTTGTGGGACAACTAAAATACGCGGCTTAAATTCTCGATTTTTCTGGGTCATCGCATAAGGTGCTTCTGGAGGAATAACGCTAGAGGTGTCTCCTGCAGTTAGCCATACAACAGCATTAGGTAATGGGTCATTATTAGCATTTTTAATTGTAATATTTGCTGCAAAAACTCCAGTACTAACACTTAGTAAAAATACATAAAGTAAGCTTTTTATCATTTTCTTGTCGCTATTATCAATTTGTTTACATTATAGACCGATTAAGCCACCAAATTCTTTCTATTTTTTAAAACATTGAATACGTATGTAAGCAGTCGTATTAATCATCAACAGTCATTATCCTTAAATGTCACCACCGACTCATCTAAGGACACACCATGAGAATACCAGCACTTGTGCTTTTAGCCTTTGCTAGTAATAGCTACGGACAAACCGTAGAGCTAAAATCGCCAGACACACAAATAACAGTAAGCATCTCTGACGAAAACAACACGCCAAGCTACGCAATAAAATTTAAAAACAAAGCGGTTATAAACAAATCTTTACTGGGGTTTGAATTTAAAACACAAGCAGCTTTTAGCGACGGCTTTAAAATTAAAAGCATTGAACAACAAAGCGTTAACTCGCAGTGGCAACAACCTTGGGGCGAACGCCAAAACGTTGTTGACGAATATAACGAAGTAGCCGTTACCTTTACAAAAAATGAGCCAAATAAAGGTACCTACACAATTCGATTTAAAGCATTTGATAGTGGTGTAGGTTTTCGATACGAAGTGCCACAACAAGCCGGCTTCGAACATACAGAAATAACCAAAGAGCTGACTGAATTTGCTATAAACAATAGCCATGATGCAACAGCATGGTGGATACCTGCTCGTGGCTGGAACCGCTACGAATATGTTTACAACACCACCCCACTTAACGAAGCTCCACTAGCTCACACACCATTTACGTTTAAAACAAGTGACGGTACTCATATTAGTATTCATGAAGCCGCACTTGTTGATTACGCAGGCATGGTGCTTAATCAACGCCGCTCTGGTACGTTTACTGCAGATTTAACGCCGTGGTCAGATGGTGTCGCCGTTAAAAAACAAGGTGCTTTTAAAACACCATGGCGCACCATTCAAATAGCCGACAGCGCTGTTGGCTTAGTTAATTCAGATATAATACTAAACCTAAACGAGCCTAATAAACTCGGTGACGTGTCGTGGGTCAAGCCTGGCAAATACGTGGGTATTTGGTGGGGTATGCATATAAACACGCAAACTTGGGGTAGCGGTAAAAAACACGGCGCCACTACGCAAACCACAAAATACTATATGGATTTTGCAGCGCAGTATGGTTTTGATGGCGTACTCGTTGAAGGCTGGAATATTGGCTGGGATGGCGATTGGTATTTTAATGGCGATGTATTTAACTTTACCAAACCGTACGACGACTTTGATATAGCAGCGCTTACTCAATACGGCAAAGAAAAAGGCGTACAGCTCATTGGCCATCACGAAACATCAGGCAATGTAAGCAACTACCGTGACCAAATGGAAGATGCCTTTGCTCTTTACGAAAAATCAAACGTAAGCCAAGTAAAAACAGGTTATGTAGCCGATGGCGGAAATATAAAACGTATAGACAAAAACGGTATTGCTCGCCACGAATGGCATGACGGCCAGTTTATGGTTAACGAATACCTTTATAACGTAAAACTTGCGGCTAAGCATAAAATTAGCATTAATACTCACGAGCCAATTAAAGATACAGGCCTGCGCCGTACTTACCCAAACTGGATCGCGCGCGAAGGTGCACGCGGACAAGAATATAATGCATGGGGTTCACCACCTAACCCACCAGAGCATGTACCAATGCTTGCTTTTACCCGCATGCTTGCAGGACCAATGGACTTTACGCCAGGTATTTTTGATATGAGCTTTAATGGTTTAGGAGGCGATACAAACCGCCCACAAACCACACTCGCCAAACAACTCGCGCTTTATGTTGTTTTGTATAGCCCAATTCAAATGGCTGCCGACTTACCTAAAAACTATTTGGCTAAGCCCGATGCGTTTCAATTCATTCAAGACGTACCAACAGATTGGCAGCAAAGTATTGCTATTGATGGTGAAGTAGGCGACTTTATTGTATTCGCTCGTAAAGAACGTAAAAGCACTAAATACTCAGGAAATGATTGGTACCTAGGTGCTGTTACGGACGAAAAAGCCAGAACTGTTGAGGTAAAACTCGACTTTTTAGAGCAAGGCAAAAAGTTTGAAGCACAAATTTATAAAGATGGTAAAAGCGCAGAGTGGAAAAATAATCCGTACGATATAGCTATCGAAAAACGTATTGTAACTGCAAGCGATAAACTAACGCTTAAATTAGCCACTAGTGGCGGTACAGCTATTCGTTTTAAAGCACTTTAATATAATAAAGCCCCTGCATTTACTATGCCGGGGTTGATACCTTTATTGGCAAATATACTTGTGCACTTAAACCGCCTTCTGGGCGGTTTTCTAGTTTTACTTTACCGTCGTGCATATCAACAATGCGTTTAATAATAGCAAGGCCTAGGCCACTGCCTTCACTTCCTCGTGCAGCATCGCCTTGTTTAAAAGGCTCAAAAACAGACTCTAATTCGTTTTCAGGAATGCCGGGGCCACTATCGTTTACAGCGATAACTACATATTTTTTGTTTGAATTAAAGTAGCTAAGTACTTCAATATCGCCCTCAGAATAACGCAGCGCATTACCAATCATGTTGGTAATTACACGTTTAATAGCCACAGAGCTTAACGGTATATTGCCTATATTTGGATTACTTTTAAACGTAATAGTACGTTGATGCTGAAGCTCAGAATTGACAACCTCGGCAACTAAAGCATTTATATCTTCGCAACTTAGTTCTTCACGTTTATGGTGGCGTAGATACTCAATAAACTGATCAATAATCCCGTTCATGTCTTCTATATCGTAAATAATACCTTCACGGAGATAGTCGTCTTCATCAACCATCATTTCGGTGGCTAAACGGATACGCGTAAGCGGCGTGCGTAAATCATGAGATACACCGGCCATTAGTAAACGGCGGTCGTTTTCAAGTGCGGCAATTCCTCGCGACATTTGGTTAAACGCGCGTGTTACTTCTATTACTTCTGTTGAGCCTTGTTCTTCTAACTTGGTAGAAAAGTCGCCTTTACCCACTTTCACTGCAGCTTGTTGCAGTGCTTTTAATGGTCTATTAAGGTGCCTTGCAAACAACCACCCACCCAGCACACTTAAAAAGCCAATACTTGATAAGTAAAAAGTTAAAAACTCTAAGTTGTTCTCTTTAAAGCCTTTAAGCGGTACTTTTACCCAATAACCTGGCGCTTGCGGTGCTTCAACCCAATAAATCAACGGATCAGTTTGGCTAATACGTACACGAGAATAACCTCCAAGTTGCTCAGTCATGCTGCGCGATAGCATAGAATATTCGCGGCTTTGCCCAAGCCCTTGGCGCATTGCTTCGCGCTGCGTCATGACTTCAATGCCGGTAATTTCAAAAAACTTTGCAGATACTTCGTCGTTTATTTCAACGCCATCTTCCCAGTCAATAAATACTGTTTTAATTTGCTTAGCAAGCATCAAGTTAACTTGCTCAATGGTTGGTTTTACAACATAAAAACTAACCGTAACATAAGACACTATTTGATTTATGAGCAGCAGAGCCGCCACTAAAAAAACAGTTTGTCCAAAAGCACTGCGCGGAAACATACCCATAAATATTACTTTTCACCGTCGGGAACAAACACATACCCCAAACCCCAAACGGTTTGAATATATCGCGGATTGGCAGCATCTACTTCAATCATGCGGCGAAGTCTCGACACTTGCACATCAATGCTTCGCTCAAGCGCACTGTAATCGCGGCCACGCGCTAAGTTCATTAGCTTATCGCGGCTAAGTGGCTCACGTGGATGCGAAACAAGCGCTTTAAGCACTGCAAACTCACCACTGGTAAGCGATATTGTTTTATCCCCTTCACTCATTTCGCGCGTTGCTAAATTAAGCGTAAATTTACCAAAAGCGATTAAGTTTTCTTCAGCAGCAGGTGCGCCTGGCACTTCTTTTGCGCGGCGACGTAAAATGGCTTTTATGCGAGCAAGTAGCTCTCGTGGATTAAATGGTTTTGGAATGTAATCGTCAGCGCCAAGTTCAAGGCCAATAATGCGATCTACTTCGTCGCCCTTTGCAGTAAGCATAACAATAGGAATTTCATTTTCTTTTTGGCGTAGACGGCGGCAAATAGATAAGCCATCCTCGCCTGGGAGCATTAAATCGAGAACCATTAAGTGAAAGTTTTCTCGCTCTAGGAGTCTATCCATTTGCTCCGAGTTTCCTGCGGTTCTAACAATAAAGCCTTGCTCTACTAAATAACGTTCAAGCAAACTGCGTAAGCGCATATCGTCATCAACAACTAATACTTTTGTGGTTTCGTGTCCCATAATCTCTTTCTTATTTTTATATCCAATTACTAGTTAATATAAATGAAAAACTTAATAATCAAAAACTAATTACTTGCTTAGATTGTTACTGAACATTTCAAAGCTTACTTACTCGTACTTTATTACATTTTACGCTCGACAAGTTTTGGCAAATTTAATAACGTGCACACCATTAGAGCTAATAAAGAATTCACCATGAAAACAAATTTAGTTACCCGCGAAGGTTACTTACAATTACAACAAGAACACGACCAACTATGGAACGTTAAACGCCCAGAAGTAACAAAAATAGTAAGCTGGGCAGCCAGCCTCGGAGATCGCTCTGAGAACGCAGACTATCAGTACAACAAGCGTTTGCTACGCCAAATTGACCGTCGTGTACGCTATTTACGCAAACGCATACCTGATTTAAAAATCATCGACTACTCTCCCGTTCAAGATGGAAAAGTGTTTTTTGGTGCATGGGTCGAAATTGAAAACGAAGAAGGTGAAACTAAAAAATTCAGAATTGTCGGACCTGATGAAATTTACGACCGAAAAGATTACATATCGATAGACTCACCTATGGCGCGGGCGCTGATTAAAAAACAAGTAGATGACGATTTTGAGGTACCTACTCCTCAGGGTAAAAAACAGTGGTATGTAAACAGTATCGATTACCAAAAAAAGAAATAAAAAGTTTTGATTCAGATCATGTTAACTTTTGATTGTGTAAATTAAACCAATAAGCTATAACTGAATTATTCAAGTTGATTTGTTTAATTTGAAAGCAGTTAATTAAGGTCGTGGTTATGTCAAACATAGTACAGCGCATATTAAATAATGCCGTATTGTTTGCACTTTTAATGAGTGTAAGTTTGACGCTGCATGCCAGTAACACTGAAGTAAACCTTGATAACGCTAAACTATCTAATCACTTTATTGCTTGTGACATTCCTGACCAAGCAAACCTCGATTTTGACGTAGACTCTCACGTTAATACTATTACCTTTAGGTCGCCTCAACCACTTCCTAATGTCGTAGATTCTTTTTATAAGAGCACCAACCTAAACAGACCTTTTAGCACTGCGTACCAACGCGGACCACCTAGCTATTTAATTTAATTCATTATTTTACAACTTAATTAAATTTTATAACTACTAAGGTGACTACTATGTCTAACTTTAAAGAATTACGTACTCAAAATGTTTCTCACGGCGTTATTGCAAGCACATTTGCAGATGACCAACCATTGATTGATTTATCATCTCCAGCGCTAAAAATGGTAAATAACTTTACTCAAAAAACGCCTATTCGTGCAGAGCATACAACAACGATTACAGATGCACTTAAACAAGTTAGCTCGCAACAATCTGATTTTGTTTTAGTAACCGACGAGAACCAAAAATTGATTGGTCTTGTTTCTAGCGCCGATTTACAAAGCTCTAAAATTACTATTATTGCAGAGCGTTTAAATACCCCACGAAGTGAAGTAAGCTTGCGCGATATTATGACGCCAATTAGCCGACTTACAGGTGTAAGCATGCAAAGCTTAAGCTATGCATGCATTGGTGATGCGCTGCAAACGATGGAGCATCAGGGCACAATGTTTTTATTAGTTACAACAGCAAGTAGCGAAATTTGTGGTCTAATTTCAGCTCGCCAAATAGCTAAAACATTACATATTCCACTACATATTAGCCCTATTGCTCACTCTTTCAGTGAAGTATTAGAAAACATTGAGCATCCTCACTAGGGCGCTCTTTTAGTTGAATTGATTTACTCCCCTCCCAACCATCTTAAAGCAAGTGAAATAGCTTGCTTTAAGAGCTTTTTATTACTACCTCCTGTGATATTATTCAAGCAATTAACGGCGCCAGTAACACGCTTCTGGTCTTATTTTATTGTATAAAAAGGTTTTTGCATGAGCGATATCTCTGCACGTTTAGCCGGTGAGTTAAACGCACAGCAGCAACAGGTTGTTGCAGCTACAAAATTACTTGATGAAGGCGCAACTGTTCCTTTTATTGCCCGCTACAGAAAAGAAGTTACCGGCGGCCTAGACGACACCCAATTACGCCTTTTAGAGCAGCGTTTATCGTATTTACGTGAACTAGAAGAGCGCCGTAGTTTTATTTTATCGACCATCGAATCGCAAAATAAATTAACGCCAGAGCTAAGTGCCGATATAACTAATGCACAAAGTAAAACTGAACTTGAAGATTTATACCTACCTTACAAAGCTAAGCGCCGTACTAAAGGCCAAATAGCAATTGAAGCAGGTTTAGAGCCACTTGCAGATGCACTATTTAAAGATGCTAACCTTGACCCAGAGCAACAAGCAGATCAATTTGTAAGTGCTGAAAAAGGCTTTGCAGATACAAAAGCTGTACTCGAAGGCGCTAAATTTATCTTGATGGAGCGCTTTGCTGAAGACGCAAAATTACTTGCTAAATTTAGAAGCCACATAAGCCAAAACGGCGCAATTGAAAGCACTGTAATTAAAGGCCAAGAGCAAGCGGGTGCAAAATACCGTGACTACTTTGAGCATCAAGAACTTCTCAAAAAAGTACCTTCTCACCGCGCGCTTGCTATGCTTAGAGCCCGAAATGAAGGTGTACTTCAGTTAAATGTTAATCCAGAGCCTAGCGCTGAAAATTCAGCGCAACTATGTGCCAACATGATTGCTGACCATTACCGTTTAGATATTAAATATAAAGCGGCAAGTCCTTGGTTATTAAACGTTGTGCAATGGGCGTGGAAAATTAAGTTAGGATTACACCTAGAGAATGAATTTTTTGCAGCAATGCGCGAAAAAGCAGAAGCTGGTGCAATCGACGTATTTGCTAAAAACTTAAAAGATTTATTAATGGCAGCACCTGCAGGCCCCCGTACTACTTTAGGTCTTGATCCAGGCCTTCGTACTGGCTGTAAGATTGCCGTTGTTGATAGCACAGGTAAATTACTAGCTACACAAACTATTTTCCCTCATGCACCACAAAATCATTGGGATAAATCAGTGCGTACGTTAGAGCAACTTTGTCGTCAGCATAAAGTTGAGCTAATTGCGATTGGTAACGGTACTGCATCACGCGAATCAGATAAGTTGGTTGCTGAGCTTATGAAAGCAAACAGCGAACTTAAGCTTAGTAAAATTATGGTTAGCGAAGCGGGTGCATCGGTTTACTCAGCTTCTGAATTTGCAGCTAATGAATTCCCAGATTTAGATGTTTCTATACGAGGGGCTGTCTCTATTGCGCGCCGCCTTCAAGATCCTCTTGCTGAACTTGTTAAAATTGAGCCAAAATCAATTGGTGTTGGCCAATACCAACACGATGTATCGCAAAGCCAATTAGGCCAAAGCCTTATTTCAGTAGTTGAAGACTGTGTAAACTCAGTAGGCGTAGATTTAAACATGGCATCGGTACCGCTACTTACACGCGTATCTGGTTTGAACAAAACATTAGCGCAAAATATCGTTAATTATCGCGATGCTAACGGCACATTTACTAAACGTAGTGAGCTTAAAAAGGTTGAGCGTTTAGGGCCAAAAGCATTTGAACAAGCGGCTGGTTTTTTACGTATTAACAATGGTAGCGATCCTCTAGATAACTCATCAGTTCACCCTGAAGCTTATCCTGTTGTTAAACGTATTTGTGAACGCAATAGCGTCGATGTCAGTAACCTAATTGGTAACAGCGACTTTTTAACTAAACTTGCTGCTAACGATTACACTGACGAAAAATTTGGCTTACCAACCGTTACCGACATTATTACTGAGCTTGATAAACCAGGTCGAGATCCTCGCCCTGAATTTAAAACAGCTGAGTTTAAAGCCGGTGTTGAAAAAATTAGTGACCTAAAACCAGGTATGATTTTAGAAGGCGTGGTTTCAAACGTTGCTAATTTTGGTGCGTTTGTTGATGTAGGTGTTCACCAAGATGGTTTAGTGCATATTTCAGCAATCACGAATAAATTTATATCAGATCCGCGTGAAGTTGTTAAAGCTGGTGATATTGTAAAGGTTAAAGTTGTTGAAGTAGACGCTGCACGTAAACGTATAAGCTTTACTATGCGCTTAGATGACGACATTGACACAAGTAATAAGTCAGCAGCGCCAGCTACGCAAAAGCCACAAACACGTGCTAATAATTCGCAACCTCGCGCTGCAAAGCCTAAACGTGACAATGGCAATGCGTTAATGGGTAATGCATTTGCCGATGCGTTCGCTAATGCTAAAGTGAAAAAATAATACTTGTACAGCTAAGCTAAAACGAAAAAAACCGCGTAAGCGGTTTTTTTGTGGTTACGTTTTACTAAATTATTAACTTAACGCTGAAAAACTACTTTGTCTCGCTGGCGATGTAGCCATTTGATAAAAGTTAGCAATACGCCCCGCCCGTGCCTCAACATCGGCATCACGTGTTTGCTCGTCACTTTTAGCTGTTTTTGTATCGCTGCTTTCATCGCTAGAGAATGACGCTTCAAGTTTACTTTTTGCGTCTTCGTCGTCTTCTTTTTCAGGTTGTGCAAGCTCAGCCTGAGCCGCTGCTAGCTTTTGCGTAGCATCTGCAGCAATAGAGCGATCAGCTCCCGAAGGCTCTGCAGGGGCTAATGCGGCAGCGCGTACCGTTTGCATTTTGTCTATAGTCGCTTGCGGGTCACCCGGAATTTCTGACACATCTATTTGTACTTCTCCGCCAACTGCGTAGTTAGTACCATCTGGGCCACGTTGATACTCATAGCTTGGCGAGCCAGCATGTTGCCCACCTACAGAAGCGTGCGCTTGCTCGTGTATTCGTACTTCAGTATCTCGTGCTTTTAGCTCTGTAATTTGTTGTTGTTCTTGTTCTAATTGCAGCTCTTCTTGCTCAGATTCTTTTTTCTCAATTGCTTCACTTTCTTCCTCAGAGCCCTCAGGGTTTTCTGAGTTTCCATCGCGCTGCTGAACTGACTTTTCGTCTGCTATTTTTCCCGTTGCGTTATACGTCGCACCATCGCTACTGCCTGGTAATTTTGCTTTTTCAGAATCACTTTGCGCTTTGGTTTCTGTATTGCTTGCGCTACTAGATGCGGGAGCAGGAATAACTTCGCGTAGTTGGTTGTCACGCCGTGCAGTTTCCGTATAAACATTTGCAGTGTTTATATTGATAGACGGAAATGGCGTGACAATATTCATAATACTAAACTTTAATATCGATTAACGTGCCAAGTACATCATCGGCCGTTTGAATTGATTGCGTATTTGCCTTGGCATTAAACTCTTCAACTTTTAAGTTAACAAGCGCTTCATCAACACGAGCTGGCTGTGCTACAGGTGCAGTAATAGCTTCTTCAGGGCGTGCTGCTGTAAGCTGACGTTGCTGCGCTAATTGTGCGTCATCTTGCTGTTCTATACTGGCACGGTTAATCTCAGCACTGGCCTTTTCAATACCTTGGCTAGCTCGATTAAACCCTTCTACACCACTATTAAATACAGATCCGATTGGCATATTAAAACCTCCACCAAATAAACATTGTTTAATTATCGCTCAGGTTCTGCTCAAAATAAAGCTTTAAACAGCGCTATTCTTAGCTCTATTTTAAAGCATTGATTTAACGACAGATAAAAACTCACTTTTATGAGAAATAAATGGCGCGTGCGACGCTTTATCTAGCACCTCGTATTCAAACTCAGTATTTAGTACTGACATTTCACTAATTGCTTTATAAGGCACTAAGGCATCAAGTCGGCCAAATACTCCTTTGATAGGTACTGGGCAATGAGCAAATAAATCACGTAAATCGTCGTTTTGTAAAATATCTAAACCAGCACTCAGGGCGTCGCTTTGTGGTGCGCTGTACTGATTTAGTAATTGTTTAAGCAGCTTTATATCATCACGCGCCGACTCGCTACCCATCGCTTGAATAGCTAAGAAGCGCTCTATTGTTTTTTCTCGATGATTAACTAACTGCTCTTTAAACTGCGCCAATACATTCGCTTTTATTCCGGGCCAATTATCTGCCTCCGCAAAAAAAGGAGTCGATGCAATTAAAATAACTTTTGATACTTTTTCAGGCCAATGCTTAGCAATATAAAGTGCAAATAATCCACCTAACGACCACCCCATTAAAATGGTCTTCGGCTTTAACTGCTTACTTAAAGTTTCTGCTGCATCATGCAAAGTATAAGGGCTTGGGCAAACATGGTTATTACCAAACCCAGGTAGGTCAAGGCTACGTACACTTCCTGAATATAAAAACTCAAGTTCTGGCTGTACTAACTGCCATACGCCCTGATTCATTCCCCAACCATGTAATAACACTAACTCATTTTGCATATTTGCCTAACCTTTACCAAACTTAGGCTCATCATAACGTTTAAAAAGGCGATTGCAATGCAAGGAGCGAGTCAGTGAAACAAGCCATTTTAAATTGGTTATTTCCCTCTTATTGCGTGCAATGTCAAAATACGATTACGATCTCTTTAGGGCTTTGTGATTATTGCCTTGAAGATTTACCATTGTTTGATTTTAGTAAGCATAAGAATTTACTGCATCGACCCGATATTGTTGAGATGTTTCCTAATTGCGAGTTTGATAAATTATTTGCCTGTGCTTTTTATCAACCTCCCTTTGAACATTGGCTTAAAAGGCTAAAATTTAATAATCAAATTCATTATAAAAAGGCACTGCAGCAAGTTATACAAAAACAATTAACGCAGTTTTTTGAGCAAAGCCCTACTTTGCCAGATACCTTTATTATTTTACCTCTTCATAAAAGCCGATTCATTACTCGCGGGTTTAATCAGGTAAGCCAAGTTTGGCAACCATGTTTAGCTAATTACGCATCAGTGAGTAACGTACTTATTCGCGATAAAAAAACACAAGCCCAGTCGGAGCTATCTAAAGCAAAGCGTATTAAAAACTTAAAAAATGCCTTTATTTGTACACAGGATATGGGCGGTAAAACAGTCGCTATTGTTGATGATGTGATGACGACAGGGGCAACATTAAACGCAGCTACTAGTGCACTAAAACAAGCAGGCGCTAAACAAGTGTGGGCTTTTACAACTTGCTTAACGCCTATTTAATTATTAAAAAGTATTATACCAATCCGCAATAATACTTAATCATTTTGCGGGGCTAAACGTGTCGCTACCTGTGTTAAAAAATTCTCATTTACGACTGCATGGATGCAGAAGGTAGAGCAATGCAGGAGCAATTGCCGAGAACAACTAAATAGCGAATTTTTTGCCTAGCTATCAACACGTTTTTCCATCCTCAAAATAGATCACTTAATTAAGCGAATTGGTATTATTCGCCATTTGCACGAAACGTATGGCCAAAAAATAAAGCGTTGCTTAGTAGTCGACTAGTCCCATACCAGTAACCTCTAAATACAGGGTCGTCGGTCATGCCTATCACTGTACCTCGTCCGTATGAGTGAGCAATTAAGCCTGCGCCGCCAGCAACTTGCTCAACATTAACGGCATCGGTAAAACCCGCTAACAATGGCTTTTTAGTATACGTAAGTACATTTACAAACGGTGCGTCTGACACTTCAAGTAGCCACGTGCTATTTTTAAATACGGGCAATGTATTACGCTTAAGTGAAAATGTAAGTGGGTGTGTTAAGTCTACATTCGTATTAAAAATGGCACCTGCAATGCGCTGACGCCCTGCTAAATGATCTTTATCACCATAACTTAAACCTGTTGTATTAAATGCACTCGCTACATCTTGTCGTGATAGGTAGCTTGCTTTAAGTAGTTGCTGATCAGCTAAAAATTTAGCACCACCTTTATGACCCCAAATAACGCCGCCTTTTCTTACCCAACTTTTAATTGCCACTTTGTCAGCGTCAGATAAGCTACTGTAATTGCCATGAGCAAGCACAATATGGCTGTAGTCACTTAACTCGAGTGAACTAAAGCGATTCATTTCAACAATTGTTGGCGCTACACCAACAAAGCGGTCTAGGTAATACCACACTTCGCCTACTTCGTACTGGCTTGCGCCTTGCCCGCCAATAAGCAGTACTTTTGGAGCACTAACAACCGCCATTGATCGCGACCCTAAATCGGCTCCTTTGCTTGTTAAGCCTGATGTAATAGGTTTGATTGCAATACCAAACTCATTTTGTGCTTTATTTAGCAAGGTAATCCAATCTGTATTTGTTTGTAGTCCAGCCGGTATAATAATACTTCCAGGTTTAAAATTAATTTCTCCTGATGTTGATTTAGCCGTTAACGCTTTTAGCGCTACACGTGCTTTTATACCTTGCTCTAATAAGCTGTTTAACATTTTAGGTGCTAAATAATCATCCCACGAAAAACCAAATGCATAACCCTCTGAGAGTGAAGCAAATGATGGAGTTGCTACTTTTTCCCACGCTTTATCAGCAACCTTTAATCCCCAGCTACTTTTAACTTTAGAAAATGGCAGATTAAACGCATGCGCTAATGTCCAACCAGATACATCGTAAAAAGTATTATCAGCAAAGTTTTTTTGCTCACTAAAAATCGCTTTTACCAAACGATATTGCGGTTGTGCTAATGGTACAAAGTAACTATGCGTACTGAAATTTTTACCATCAGCTTTTAATGATTTAGTAAGTGGGTAAGCGTTAATTTGATGCTGCTTTAACAATTCTAAAAAATGCTTAATACGGGTGTTGTCGCTTGCACCTTCAACAACATAACCTTCAAAGCTTTCATTGCTGGCTAAATCAGTAGCCTGATTATAAAATTTAGCTTGGTAATCCAATAACGCTTGGCGGTTATCAATTGCAGCCTTAAAGGTAGATAAACTCGTTAACAGTTGATTTTTAATAGTGAAAGGAAAGCTTAAAGGTCCATTTATGGTTTCTTGAATATGTCCGCGAGAACTTGCTTGTTCAAATAAAATGCCTATGCCGCCATTTACATCTGGGTAAGTTGAGCCTTTTCCATAGTAAAAATCGTCAAAGCTTTCTTCTGTAAAATAAAGTGCATTGTTTTCATCTAAGGTTTTTGCATGATAGTTAGCAATCGCTTTAGTTAACGTTACATTTTCATCAGGTGTTATTGGGTGTTTACGGCTTGGAATACCTGGTTGAAAAAAGTAACTGCTATTAGGCCCCATTTCATGAAAATCGGTTAAGACATTTGGTTTCCACTGATGAAATTTGGCAATACGCGCACGCGATTCAGGATGCTGTAGTAATAACCAGTCACGATTTAAATCAAACCAGTAATGATTGGTACGACTACTTGGCCAGTTTTCAACATGTTCACGGGTTTTAGGGTCACTTGATAAGTTCATGCCTCGGTTACTGTTTGCCCAATTAGCAAAACGAGCAAGCCCGTCAGGATTAAGTGAAGGATCGAGTAAAATAACCGTGTTATTTAATAGCTCATCTATTTCAGTACCTTGTGCAGCAGCTAAGTAATATGCCACCAGCAAAGATGAGTTACTACCTGATGACTCATTACCATGAACGCTATAACCCATCCATACAACGGCAGGGTCGTCTTGTGCTTTACTACTGTTATTACTTAAGCGTGCTAAGTGAGCTTGGCGTGTCTGCTCTATGCTTGATAACTTATCAGCTGCTGTAATTGTTAGCATGACAAGGGGGCGTTGTTCATGTGTGCGGCCAATCACTTCAAAATTTATACGGTCGCTTTTATCAGCAAGTATTTCCATATAACGTACGAGCTGATCGTGTCTCACGTGCCACTCTCCTACTTCGTAACCGAGTACTTGCTCAGGAGTAGGAATTGAAGGGTCAAATTTTACATCTTGTTCAAAATAATACGAAAGTGGCTTAGCTACACTTGAAAAGCTAAGCAACACCACCATTAATGTTAATACCAAACGCATATAAATCACTCAAAAAATGTTCGTTGTTTGCACGCTACCATTGCTTAAAATAGATGCCAACTTTTTACGCTCAACACTAGCCGCAACACGATGAGCGGAGTATGATACGCAGTATCCGAGTAATTTAGTCAAGTATAGATGGTTTTATGATTTCTATTTCCGAAACAGCGCAAGCGCATTTTGCTAAACTATTAGCAGATCAATCACAACAAACCAATATTCGTGTGTTTGTTGTAAACCCTGGTTCATCACAAGCGGAATGTGGTGTGTCTTATTGTCCAGAAGACGCTGTAGAAGCGAGCGATATTCGCCTAAACTTTAACGGTTTTGATGCCGTTGTAGATGCTGAAAGTGCTCCATTTTTAGAAGAAGCTGAAATCGATTTTGTTACCGACAAAATGGGTACTCAGTTAACGCTAAAAGCACCAAATGCAAAGGCGCGTAAAATAGGTAACGATGCATCGTTAAACGAACGTGTACAGCACATGCTAGAAACCGAAGTAAATCCACAACTTGCTAACCACGGTGGTCAAGTAAGCCTTGTTGAAATTACAGCAGCAGGTATAGCTATACTTCAGTTTGGTGGTGGTTGTAACGGTTGTTCTATGATCGATGTAACGCTAAAAGAAGGCATTGAAAAAGAAATGATAGCTAAGTTTGAAGAAATCACCGGTGTTGCTGATATAACAGAGCACGAAGCGGGCGATCACTCTTACTATTAGGCCTTCTAAATGCTAAAGCAGCTTATTTATCGCTTAGGGAGCAACCCTAAGCTGAGCTTAAAGCGCTTTTTTCGCGGCTTAGCACTGTTTGTGCTAGCCGTGATATTCATATCTATTGGGTATTACACTCACTACAGCTTACAAATAATTGGCGTTATAATTTTACTCCCCGCATTATTTTTTGCCGGTTGGGGCTACTGCGGTATTTTTGCTAATCGTTTTTCACAAGTTTTAAAAGATATGGGCCCTAAACACCACGACCCCGATCTCTGGAAATAAACCATTTATTTAGTTTAATCTAATAGCTGATTATTTATTTTTAAGTGGTGATATTTAATTATTAATGTAACCCCGCGCATTAACATAAAACAGCTCATAGCAA
Source organism: Pseudoalteromonas sp. c7(2019) (assembly GCF_011378625.1). Taxonomy (NCBI): domain Bacteria; kingdom Pseudomonadati; phylum Pseudomonadota; class Gammaproteobacteria; order Alteromonadales; family Pseudoalteromonadaceae; genus Pseudoalteromonas; species Pseudoalteromonas sp. c7(2019). Next base: position 55,344 of record NZ_WTKS01000018.1, read on the forward strand.
GCCATAACCCATTATTTTGCCAGTCTATAAACACCCAAAACACACCAAAAAAGCCAACTCCTGCTGAAAGTATCATACTGTTACGCATGTTCTTTGCTCGCGTAAGCCCTACAAAAACACCATCAAACAAAAAGCAACTCATAGCCAAAATAGGCAACACTATTAGCCATGGTAAATAGTGTGTTGCCTCTTGAATAACCTCTGGCACATTGGTTAAAAGCTTGATTATACCGCTGCCGAATAATGCAAAAAAAGCGCTATATAAGACGCCAAAAAGCATGCCCCAAAATACACTTATTTTAACCCAAAGCTCTATATTTTTAACGCTTCCTTGGCCTTTAGCTTGCCCTACTTTTGCCTCAGACGCGTAAGCAACGCCATCAAGAGCAAAACTCACCAACATTAGAAAGTTAAGTAAAACAGCATTAGCAGCTAATGTGGTTTCGCCTATACGCGCTGCGTAAAACGTCATAAAACTAAAGCATAATTGCAGTATTAAAGAGCGAATAAATATATCTCTATTCAAACTCAATAATTCAGCCATTTTGCTAATACTCAACCAATTCGGTACATTTAGATCAATGTCTTGTTTTTTAGCTAGTTTAACCACTAAAAACAGTGCAAATACTAAAGCCGTATAATCAGCAATAAGTGAAGCCCACGCAGCGCCTGCAACTGCCCAATCTAAATAAACAACAAAATAAATATCGAGTACTATATTAACGATATTAGTGACGAGTAATAAATAAAATGGGCCTCGACCATAATGTACACCAAGCATCCAACCCAGTAACACTAAATTACACAATGCTGCTGGAGCACTAAAAATACGAATGCTAAAATACTGATACGCTTGGATAAGTACATCGCTATTGGCGGCGGAGAGATAAGCAATAGCGTGCTTTATTAATGGGGATAACACAATTAATAGCACGGCCACTGCGCTTGCAAGCAATAGGCTTCGTTTAAGTAAAGCGGCAAGTTGGGTTAAATCGTTTTTTCCATATGCTTGTGCCACGAGTCCCGTGGTGCTCATTCTTAAAAAACCAGCAAGCCAAAATAAAATAGATATAACTGCAGAGCCAAGGGCAATACCCGCTAAGTAATGAGCGCTTCCTAAGTGCCCAATTACAGCAGTATCAACAATTCCTAACAACGGCACTGTGATATTTGATAGTATCATCGGACCCGCTAACAACAGCAAGCTTTTATGGTGTGCCTTATTATGTATAAGAAATTGTTTCATTTAGTATTATTTATCCTCATTAGTGTATCTGTGCGGGCTCAAGCAGCCGTTATTTTACAGTATCATCATGTTAGTGAAACCCTACCCGCTGTAACGAGCGTTAGCGCCAATACATTCACTAAACATTTGAGCTATTTAAAAGAGCACAACTTTAACGTTATTCCTCTTAATGACTTAATAAACGCACTTCAGCAAGGTGAAACCTTACCTGATAAAACTGTCGCCATCACCTTTGATGATGGTTATAACAATAACTATGAACAAGCCGCGCCTATTTTAGAAAAGTTTGGCTACCCGTACACTATCTTTGTAAATCCTAAATTAATAGACGAGAGCATGAGCTACGTAATGGGGTGGGATAAGCTCAAAGAATTATCTAAAAAAGGGGCATTAATAGCCAATCATAGCGGACAACATGATTACTTACACCTTAAGCTTGAAAACGAAACCGATGCACAATGGCAATCACGTATTAAGCAAGATATTATTAGCTCTCAAAAGCGTATAAAAGAAGAAATAGGCCACGACTATAAATACTTAGCATACCCGTATGGTGAGTTTAATAACGAGCTGCAAGCACTTGTGACAGAGCTTGGTTTTGTGGGTATTGGTCAGCACTCCGGCGCTGTAAATAAAGACTCTAATTTTAGCCGCTTACCGCGTTTTCCTGCATCAGGCTTTTACAGCAAACTAGAAACTCTTATTACTAAGCTTAACTCACGCGCGTTTAATATCACCAATTTAACTTATCAAGATAGCGTTACACAACAAAATCCACCCACGCTCACAATTGAATTTAAAATGGGTGACTTTCATAAAAGCCAATTTGCCTGTTACGTATCAAGCGTAGGCCAAGCAGATTTAAAATGGGTAAATAAAAATACAGTCGAAATAACCTCACTAAAGGTGCTTAATAAAGGGCGATCTCGTTTTAATTGTACGGCCCCTTCTATTTCTAACCCTGGTGATTATTTTTGGTTTTCGCAGCCTTGGGTAATTGAAGCGCCTAAACCTTAACTGCCTGATGTAATAGCCGCTGGGTTATTTTATCCAGCGCAACTATCTCGTCTGCTGCATTTAACTCAGCGGCAGCCTTAGGCATACCCCATACCACCGATGAGTACTCATCTTGAGCCAAGGTATACGCACCGTTTTGTTTTAGTGCAAGTAACCCTTTTGCGCCATCACTCCCCATCCCTGTTAGTATGGCTGCAACTACGTTTTTAGCTCCTGTCTCAACTAATGAGTTAAACAGCACATCTACCGCAGGTTTATGTCTGTTGACCGGCTCGCCATCATCAAGCTGGCAATACAAGCTAACACCTCGCTTTTTAATACTTAAATGAAAACCACCTGGTGCTATATAAGCCCAGCCAGTGCTAAGCTTATCGCCATGTTCAGCCTCTTTCACATTTATCGTGCATGTACGATTCATTCGCTCAGCAAATGAGGCGCTAAACACAGGAGGAATATGCTGAGTAATTACAATGGGCGGGCAATTTTGTGGCATTTTAATAAGTACTTCTTTGATAGCCTCAGTACCCCCCGTGGAAGCACCTATCGCAATTACTTTATTAAGTAAAAATTGAGAATGGGTATTAATAGGCTCATTTGTGACGACCGTTTTTTTATAGCTTCTTACTCTTGCTCCAGCAGCTATTCGCACCTTTTGTTGAACAAGTGATGCATATTGGCTCAATTGCTCTCTTACGTTATTAGTAGGCTTAGCTATAAAATCAACAGCCCCTAATTCGAGTGCCTCGAGTGTAATAGGAGAGCCTTTTTGGGTCAGTGTTGAAATCATCACTACTGGCATTGGTCTTAATCGCATTAAGTTTTTTAAAAAACTAATGCCATCCATTTTTGGCATTTCTACGTCGAGCGTTAATACATCAGGATTTAACTTTTTTATCATTTCGCGAGCTTCGTAGGGATCCTCAGCGCTCCCCACTACCGTAATATCTTTAGCTTGCTGTAATATTTCAGTGAGTAAACGCCTAATTAAGGGGGAGTCGTCAATTATTAATACTTTAATCATGCATACTCCTAAAACAGCTCTATATCAGTTACTACTTCTTGCTTTTTAAGGTTTTGTAAGTAACGGACTTCGCGTTTTTCAATCGTATTATTATGTAGGTTTTTAAGTTTTTTCATATGAACTTTACCGGTGTTCGGATGAAAAAATATTTTTCGTGGCCATGGTCCACCCATATCGTGGGCAACTAGGTTTAATGCCTCTTCTTTAATATACGCCGCTGCAAAACTAATATTACCCAGCCCTATATCAGTCATCGCACTAATAATTTTACCCCCACCAAAAAGTTTTACTTTTAGGTTACGGCGAGATGCACCATTTTTTAAAACTTCGTTTATAAGATACTCCATAGCCCAATTGCCATACCGACAACTTAAACTATGCGCATTCTTAAGTTCTACTCCCTTTTGAATTGGTAACATAAAGTGATTCATGCCCCCAATCCCTAGTACTTCATCGTAAACACAAGCCGCAATACACGAACCCAGAACTGTAGAGATCAGCTCATTATTTTTAGAAACATAAAACTCACCCGGAAGCACTTTAGCAACAACGCTACCTCGGCCCGAGTCCCAATATCGTTTAATATGTTCAAAGTTAGGTAATACCGGCCTAAACTCTGCGTGCATTTTGTCCCTTTTGGTACATAGTTTTCCCTAAATTTTTAAATTGCGTATGCTCTTTTCCCATACTTTCTGAGTGACCTAAAAACAAATAACCTTGTTCATTTAATATATTGGCGTAACGTTTAAAAAGCTGATCTTTTGTTTCTTTATCAAAGTAAATAACAACATTACGACATAAAATAAGATCAAATGATCCTTTCATTGGCCAATCTTGCAATAAGTTTAAACGCTTGAATGAAATAGACTCTTTTAGCCTATCTTTAACTTTATAGTTTTCACCGTCTTTACTTTTTAAAAACCAACGCTTAAGTTGCACGTCATCTAAGCCGTTAACATTCGCTGCGGTGTAAATACCCTTTTGTGCTTTTGCCAATACATTAGAATCTAAATCGGTTGCTAGTATTTTTACATCCCAATTGCTCGGAAATGCATTATTTAAAGTCATCGCCAAACTGTAGGGTTCTTCTCCTGTTGAGCAACCTGCAGACCAGATTCTTACTCGCTTACTATTTTTATTTGCCTTTAAGAGAGCTGGTACAAGCTCAGATTTTATAAATTCAAAGTGGTGTATTTCACGAAAAAAAGACGTTAAGTTAGTTGTTATTGCATTAATAAAGGCATCAAACTCCTGATCTTTATGGCTATTTAAATACTCTAAATAGGCTTTAAAGTCAGTTAGTTTTCGCTCTCTAATACGTCTTGCTAAGCGTGAATAAACCATCTCTCGCTTATGCTCACCTAATACAATTCCACATGCGCTATAAACTAAACTGGCAATTTCTTTAAAGTCGCGGTCGGTACACAAAAACTCTTTCATTATTCGCTCTCAATTTAGCCTGCCAAATAATACCTCGCTGTGATTATGTATTCAGCGAGGTGTATAAGAAGATTGGTTGTTAAAATTCTTCCCATTCATCAGCAGAGTCTACAAAGTTATCGCCTCTGGGTTTATTACTTACAAAACTGCTTTGCGACTTATGAGATAATTTAGGTGTGCGCATAGTCGGCGAAATCATCGCCATCTCTTGCTGACCTATTGAGAAAAAGTTGAGTAGTTGGCGCATCTCATTAGCTTGCTCAGCCATAGACTCGCCAGCGGCAGAGGCTTGCTCTACTAAGGCGGCATTTTGTTGCGTCATTTCGTCCATTTGTGAGATAGCGGTATTAACTTGTTCAATACCCGCACTTTGTTCTTCAGATGCCTCTGTAATATCAGAAATCATTTGCGTCACTCTTTGTACCGATACAACAATCTCTTTAAGTGTAGCGCCCGACTCATTAACTAATTGAGAGCCATCAGCTACTTTGCCTACACTATCTCTTATTAACTCTTTAATTTCTTTCGCTGCGCCTGCAGAGCGCTGTGCTAAATTACGCACTTCACCTGCAACAACCGCAAAGCCTCGACCTTGTTCACCAGCCCTTGCAGCCTCTACTGCAGCATTAAGCGCTAATAAGTTAGTTTGAAATGCTATTTCGTCAATGACACCAATAATATCTGCAATTTTCTTGCTCGACTCATTAATTGCCGACATGCTCGTAACTGCTCTATTTACAACCTCACCACCTTGAATCGCCTTTTCGCATGTTTCTTCTGCTAAATCGTTTGCCACTTTTGCGTTATCAGCATTTTGGCGAACGGTGCTAGTCATCTCTTCCATGCTCGACGCTGTTTCTTCAAGTGACGAGGCTTGCTCTTCTGTACGTTGGCTTAAATCAGCATTACCTTGAGAGATTTCCTCTGCACCACTGGCTACAAGCGTTGCCGATGAATTAATGCGATTAATCACTTCCGTTAACTTATCTGCCGTAGCATTAGCATCGCGTTTGAGTTTATCAAATGAGCCTTTATATTCTTTTTCAACTCGTTTTGATAAATCACCATTTGCCATCGCATCGAGCATACTGCCCGTGTCAGCAACTGCATCATCAACTATTTTAACTAAGCTATTTAGCCCTTGAGCCAAACGTAAAAAGAATCCTTCCTTGCCTTCTTCCGCGACTCTTGTATCTAATTCGCCATTACCTGCAGCGCTAATAAGTTCGGCTATTTCTTTTTCAAGCGCAACCTCATTGGTCCTATCTTCCCACTCAACAATGGTGCCTAAATGCTTTCCATCTTGGCTAATCCAAGGTGAAGCAATTAAGGTGAAAGTGACACCTGCTAAAAGTAATTCGGCTTTATGAGGCTTATCGAGATTTTTTAATAAATCGCGCTGATGATTAGGGTGCTTATGAAAATCATCAACACAGGTGCCAATTAAATTATCAACAGAAAAGCTTGGTAATACAGTTTGTAATTCTTTTTCGCGGACTTTTAGCATTTGCTGAACACGATCGTTCACAAATACTATATTAAGGTCTTCATCAGCAATCATTACATTAGCTTGGCAAACTTTAAGCGCATTTGCTAAATCGGCTGCTTTACGAGATGCTTTTTCAAGCTCTTTTTGTTCAGTAATATCAGATGCGTATTTAATCACTTTAAACGGCTTGCCGTTCATATCATAAATTGGGTTATAAGATGCTTGAATCCAAACCTCCTGACCCTGCTTCCCTATTCTTAAATATTCCCCTGAATCAAATTCACCGCGACCTAGTTTGGCCCAAAACTCTTTATATTCGATACTATTTGCATGTTCGGGTTCAATAAAAAGCCTATGGTGCTGACCTTTAATCTCGCTAAGTTGATAACCAAGTGCATTTAAAAAGTTATCATTGGCATCAATAATAGTGCCATCTAAATTAAACTCGATAACCGCTTGAGATTTACTTATAGCACTAATTTGCCCTGAAGCTTCTGCTGCTATTAACTTTTGCTCGGTCACGTCGGTGGCAAACTTAACTACTTTTAATACTTGCCCTTGCTCATCAACAATTGGGTTATAAGTTGCTTGGATCCATACCTCAGCTCCACCTTTTGCATTACGCTTAAACTCATCTGAGATAAACTCGCCATTACGCAGGCGTTGCCAAAAGTTCTTATAATCGTTGCCCTGAGCTTCATCTGGGTCAACAAACATAGAGTGATGCTGGCCTTGAACCTCTTCAAGGCGATAGCCCATCGCGTTTAGAAAATTCATATTTGCAGTAATTATTTTTCCGTTAGGTTCAAACTCAATCACCGCTAATGATTTATTCAATGCGTCTACAATTAAATCATTACTTGATTTTGACTGCTTTGGATTACTAAACCATCCCATGCTCATCACCACCTTTAAGTTTATTATTCATTTAGTTTCTGTTTGCTAAATATTCATTGTTTTTTGCAGGTCAATTAGCGCTACCATTTTTTCACCAACATTCACCAACCCAGCTACATATTCACAATTATTCGATTCAGATAAACTAGGAACCGCTTTCGCATCTTGCTCCGCAATACTGTAAACATCAGAAACGGCATCAACAGCAATACCTATAATTTTACTACCTAGTTCAAATTCTATTTTGACAACGATAACCACCGTTAATGGCCCATAGTCGACACTTGGTAATCCAAATCGCAACCGTAAATCAATAATTGGCACTATTGTTCCACGTAAATTAATAACGCCTTTTACAAATTCAGGCGCATTGGGCAGTACTGTAATTTCTTCCCAACTGCGAATTTCTTGTACTGTTAAAATATCAACGCCGTATTCTTCATCAGCCATAATAAAAGTTAAAAACTGTTTTACACCTTGCTGTTGCTGAAGATTTAATTGATTACTTAACTGGCTTTGCTCTGAGCTCATAACGCCTCCAAAGTGGCTTGCGTTTCAATAGTTAGTTCTTGGCTACCTGGTTTTTTTAAACCTGAGAGCTTTATTAAGCCGCTAATGTCCACAATCAGCGATACACGCCCATCGCCTAAGATAGTGGCTCCCGATACGCCATCAACTTTATGATAGTTAGCCTCTAAACTTTTAATAACAACCTGTTGTTGAGACAGTAAATCATCAACTAATAAACCCACCTTTTGGTTATCTGTTTCTACAACAACAAGCAGCGTTTTATCGAGTGATTCAATGGCATTTTTATGATTAAAAATATCGTAGAGCCTTAAAATAGGAATGTATTCGTCCCGAAGCCTCAATACATCAAGGTTTTTACCCACTCGACTCACTTTAGCAATATCAATTTGCAGAGATTCCACAATAGAAATGAGCGGGATAATATAAGTATGCTGAGCCACCTTAACTAATTGCCCATCTAAAATAGCGAGAGTAAGTGGTAATCTAATAGTAAACGTAGAACCAACACCGGGCGCTGAGGTTACTTCCACTGAGCCATTTAATGATTGAATATTTCGCTTAACTACATCCATCCCAACTCCACGACCAGATAAGTCACTTACCTCATCCACTGTCGAAAAGCCGGGCATAAAAATAAGCTCATTTATTTCATCGTCACTGAGATGGTTATCAGCTGAGATTAATTCGTTAGCGATGGCTTTTTCTTTTATTTTTTTTGTATTTAACCCCTGCCCATCATCCATTATTTCAATAACAATGTTTCCACCCTGATGAAATGCATTTAAGGTTACTGTGCCAACGGGATCTTTACCTGCCGCCAGTCTTTGCTCAACAGTCTCTAATCCATGATCAAGTGAGTTCCTCACTAAATGCACCATAGGATCGGATATTTTTTCCATTACTGTTTTATCAAGCTCGGTTTGCTCTCCAATCAACTTTAGCTCAACTTGCTTATTTAGTTTTTGCGCTATATCTCGCACTAATCGAGGAAAACGACTAAATACAAAGTTTATTGGCAGCATACGAATGCGCATCACATTTTCTTGTAAATCACGCGTATTATGGGCAAGTTGCGCTAGACCTTCTTGTAGTAAAGTGATTGTGGCTGGTGTGATTTCTTGTTCGCTAAGCTGATTGAGCATCGCTTGTGTAATAACAAGTTCACCTACCATATTTATTAACGAATCAACTTTATCAATACCAACTCGAATGGAGGTAGACTCTGGTGTACTTGCAGGTTTTTTATCTTTATTAGCAGCGGGTTGCTTTGGCTTACTAGGTAGCTCAGCTACTTTTATTAAATCGGATGTTTCAAGCTCAACAGCTTTAGATATCTCACCTTGATTAGGTTGTATTTGCTCATCATTGCCAAATAAGCCTCCGCATAATTCAATTTTTATGTCGGCATCGTCTTCTACCCATTCAAATACTTCTTTTATGGCTTTTTCATCATGGCTAGTATCTAAAAAAAAGCGCCAATGTAAAAAGCATTCATCACTACTTAAATCGGTGATTTCTGGAACTTCATCGTAAAATACTGTGGTTTCTAACTCACCTAGCTCTTCAAGCTCACTGATCATATACAGTGGCTCGTTTCCTGTTTTAAATAAATGATGATGGGGTTTAAAGTCTATTTGATAGGTGTTACTACTTGTTTGCTCTTCACAGCTTTGAGGTTTATTTTCTTGTGTTTCGTTTTTCATTCCAAGTACATGTTCAAATTGTACTTTTAACAAATCTGCCTCGGTTAAATCTGGCTCTTGCTCACCTTGAAGTGCAGCAAGTAAAGCGCGCAAGCAATCCACAGCTTTGAGTAATAAATTGACATGCTCGGTACTAAGCTCTCGTTCACCTTGGCGAATTTGATCCAGTAGTGTTTCAAGTACATGAGTAAAGTCAGCAACGGAGCTAAAACCAAAAGTGCCACTGCCTCCTTTTATTGAGTGAGCAGCTCTAAAAATAGTGTTGATAGTTTCTAAATCTTCCTCACCTGGCACTAAGTTTAATAACTCAGCCTCCATGGTATCTAGGCCTTCAAAACTCTCTTCAAAGAAAACTTCAAAAAATTGACTTAAATCTATACTCACACTGCGCTCCTTAGCGAATAACTTTTTTAATTACCGCTAGTAGCTGATCGGGATTAAATGGTTTTACAATCCAACCTGTTGCACCAGCAGCTTTACCCTCTATCTTTTTTTCTAAGCCCGACTCTGTAGTAAGCATCAGTAGTGGTGTAAATTTATAACTAGGTAAAGTACGCAGCTCTCGTATTAATGTAATTCCATCCATTATTGGCATGTTTACATCTGAGATCACGGCATCAAAGTCTTGTTGCTTGGCAATAGCGAGAGCTTCACTGCCATCCTTAGCTTCGGTTACATCAAACCCGGCCGTTTTTAATGTAAAGCTCACCATTTGACGCATCGATGCTGAATCATCAACCGCTAAAATTCTTTTCATATATACCCCTAACTTTTACTTTCGGTTGTTAAGTATTGGCTTAAGCCAAGTTTATTAATTGTATGCGTTAAGGCCTCGCTACTGCCTACCCATATTATTTTGTGCTGTATAGTAAGTAGGTGTTTTTGTAAGGCGCATAAAAGTTGAATTGAGGCAGTATCAGCAGAAATCACATCGTTAATATCAAGACAGATATCATCGTTGCTATTGAGTTCGTGTAGTAAGTCTTGATGTAGTGTTTCAACTTGCGTAATAGCAAGTTCGCTCGGAAGTTTTAGCATTTAGTAAGTGCATTCCCTGTCAATTCAATTCATAACAAAAGCTTAGCCCTAGTTATTAAAATTGCCATAAAATGCTTAATTAAATTTAACCTGTCGTTAAAATACAAAAAAAGGAGCCTAAAGCTCCTTTAAAATTGGTAAAAAGTAAAAAACTAGTTTTTATAGTAATCAGCTATTTTTTTAAACTCTTCAGTTAAAGTCGTCGCATTAATTAATGGCACACTACCTTGTTTAAATTCTGGTTTAAAAATAGCTCTAACGGCTCCATTTTGATCAACCATAGCGACCGAGGCACTATGATCAACAGCATATTCTGATTCACTACTATCGCTAATGGCGTAAATTAAACCAAGCTCTCGAACAACAGGAAAAAGGTGTTTATGCTCTCCCGACACAGCTAAAAAGTCTGGGTTAAAGTAATCTATATATTGCTTTCGTTTAGCTGGTGTATCGCGTTTTGGATCAACCGATAAAAACCAAACTTGTAGCGGATAATCTGCTTGTAAGTTTTTATAAACAGCATTTAACTTAGCAAGTGTTAATGGACAAATATCTGGGCAGCTTGTGTAGCCTAAAAATACTAAATTCCACTGTCCTAAAAATTGTTGCTTAGTTACTAATTCGCCGCGCTGATCGTTTAGCGTAAAATCAGACAGTGGCTTTGCATTTTCGTAAACTAATGCATCTACATCTGGTGGACTATTTTCATTTGAACATGCTGATAAAAACGAAACTAAAATAACAATTAATCCAAGCCATAACTGCTTCATAAAGGGAGCCATTTATCTATAAATAAGATTACAAAGAGTACCATTAAATGAATAATCGAAAAACGAAATAAGTCCATTGCAGTCTCATCATTTCCAGCAATTTTTAAATTGACCGCCTTATATATAAACACGGCATTTAATACACATGCACCTATCAAATAGATTAATCCAGACATACCGATTAAATAAGGTAATACGCAAACAACAGCGAGTAAAACAGAGTAAGCAACGACGCACGTTTTACAAAAATCGATACCATGGGTTACTGGTAACATAGGGATTTTAGCGCGTTCATAATCACTTTTTCGTGCTATAGCCAGCGCCCAAAAGTGTGGTGGGGTCCAGGTAAATATTATCATTACGAGTAACCAAGGGGCTGCTGCCATTTGGTTTGTTTCTGACACCCAACCTAATAATGGAGGCATTGCGCCAGCCAACCCACCTATAACAATATTTTGCGGCGTTGCACGCTTTAAAAATGATGTATAAACAAATGCATAACCTACCAATGCAAATAACGTTAATATAGCGGTTAAGGTATTAGCCCACACCATCAGCATAATAAAACCAGCAACCCCAATAACAGCTGCAAAACTAAGCGCATGTGTTTTACTTAAACGCCCTTTAGCCACAGGGCGATGACGAGTCCGCGCCATTTTTGAGTCTATCTCGCTATCAACCACATGATTAATAACCGCTGCAGCAGCAGAAAGTAGCCCTATACCTAACAAGCTAATAAACTGTACGACCATACCGCGCCCTACATCGGGAGCCAGCGCTAAACCAACCCAAGCTGTTAGCACCAGCATAGCTACCACTTTAAATTTACTAATTGCTAAGTAGTCTTGCAGCAAACTATGTGTACGCGAAATTAGCGATTGAGTATTAACGGGTAGCAGTATTTTTTTATCAATTATAAGTGCCATCATATTTCCCCTTTATGTGCGTGATTTTAGGTAATAACACAACCTAACCATGCTTAATAACAGTATGGCTGCCATCAAGTTATGCGCCAGTGCAACTCCCAACGGAATATGCCAATGTACTAAAATAAGTCCTAAGCTAATTTGGCAAAGCAGAACAAGTAATACACTCACAACGCAATTTTTAATTTTTTTAGAGTACGCTTGGCTGTATATTTTCCACATAATTAACGCCAGAACAATGCAAGTAACGAGTGCCCAAATGCGATGTAATAAATGAATAGACATACGCGCTTGCTGCGATAACACACCAAACTCATAATTACTGTGCTCAAGTGGTAATTGAAATACGCTACTCAATGAAAACGGTTGTGCGTAATTACACAATGGCAAACCACTACAATGTGGAGCGGCGTAATTTGCAGCCAGCCAACCACCAAGTGCAATTTGGATAATTAATACACTGAGCGCTACTAAACTTAAACCGAAATAGCGTTTTGCGCCGCTATCGCCACCCATAATAGGTTTTGCGGTTAGCCGTAAATATAAAAGCGTTATAAGTGACAAAATACTAAAGCCACCTAATAAGTGGCCCATTACAATAAGCGGCTGAAGGTTCATGGTTACTGTCCACATACCAAGGGCAGCCTGAAACACCACTAGTAGAAGTAAAGCCAAAGGCAATTTAACTGGCGTAGTTGGATATTGGCGTTTTAAAAAAGCCAACACAAATAAACCTAAAATAAGTAAGCCTAAAGCACCTGCAAAGTAGCGATGAATCATTTCTTTCCACGCTTTTGCGGTTTCGAACATCATATCGGGGTAGCTTTGAGTTGCTAAGGCTATGTCAGCCTCATGCTTAGGTACCGTTAAAAAGCCATAACAACCAGGCCAATCGGGGCACCCTAAACCTGCATCACTTAAGCGGGTGTACGCACCTAAAGCAACTACAATCAAAGCGAGTAATCCTGTTATTAATACTAAGTTTTTATAATTTTTATACATCAGATACTCCAACTTAAGCTCAACTTAGTTAGCTAGAACGAGAATAGTTAAGTAATTTTTTTAGATCTTTTAATAACCCTTTTTGTACTAAACGGTTTTCTTGTGGCTCGACCTTAAAGGGATATTCAAGTACCACTAACCCCATATGATCAATTAAATACAAACTTGCAGGATTTAAACTCTGTTGCTCGGTAATAATTTTCCATGGTAGGTTTTTATTGTCGGGACTTCCCATTACAGCCATATCAACCTTGCCTTGGTTTTTACCAAGTGCCACATATAAATTATTAAGTGCATTGAGCTGTTCGCGGCATGGGGTGTTACATTCGTTTGAATAATTAAGAGCGATAGTCCATTGCTTGGGATTATTTTGCGGCCAATTTTTAAGTTTTATTTCTTGGCTTAAAAACTCGCCATTATTAGTAATTGCAGTAGGCAACCAATCAAACTTTAATGCGCCATATGCCAAAATTAATGGGATAGCGCAGCAGCCCACAAACAACACAAGGGGATTATTTTTCATTAAGTGTCCTTTTTTTACTCGCAAAAATAGCCACAACAGCACATGCAACAGCAATTAAAAACCATTGCACAGCGTAGGCATTATGCTTTTGAGGGCTCATAACAACTGCCTCATAATGAGGTGTTGCAATCTCATCACCAGTACCTTGTCTGTAAGCCATAAAATTAATTAATGATTGCTGGCTTTGAGTGCTCAGCATATTCAAGTCGATAGATTGGATTCTTGTAGGTAAGTCATTATTTGTAGTTTTATCTTCAAGCGTAAAGCTACTTAAGTTATTTTCTTTTATTTGCGCTTTAAGAATAAAAACACCTGTAGGCAGAGTAACCTTTGGCAGTGTATCTCTAGATATAGGCGCTTTTACCCATCCTAAATTAACTAAAATCACTTTTTCTTCGCTGTCTGGCTTTAGTAAAGCAAGTAAATCGTACCCTACTTGCCCGTTATAAACTTGATTATCTAAAAGCCAATATTGGCTTTGTACAAACCGCCCTTTTAACTCAACCAATACACCTGTTTTGTTCCAGCTATCAGGCAGGTTAAGTAATTGAGACCAACTCATCACACCCCGATTCTGTTGCTTAGCAATAGCGGTTAGTTGCTGCTGTTTTTGCTCACCTCGCTCCAACTGCCAAAATCCTAATCGCACACACACAAGTACAACAACCACAACCATACAAAGTGTGATTAGTGAACTAAGCTTTTGTTTGTGCCATAAAACTAACTGCATAAAGGGTCAACTCAGTGATTATTAAAATTATTATCGTACTGTTGTTAATATTTATACTTTTTAACTTATTTAGAGCATTGTTTATTATGGTGTCAGGGAAAACAGGGGGACGACCTATGTCTCACTTTTTAGGTCGTCGCGTATTGTTTTCGGTCGTTGTTTTAGTTGTTGTTATTGCAGCGCTTAAACTTGGTTTTATTAAAGCAAATAATTCGCCAATAAACGCTACAGCACATATACAAATACAAACAAACACAGCCACACCACATCAACAAAGTGCCAATACCAAGCAGCTGCTTGAAAAGCAAAATGCTTATCTTTAGTAAAGTGCCCTTTTAATATCCGTAAAAATATTACAAATAAAAGTACCGTTCCTAGCGTTACATGCATGCCATGAAAACCAGTCAATAAAAAAAACGTATTACCGTAAATACCCGCATCTAGCGTTAGGTTAAGGTCATTATATGCATGCATGTACTCCTCAACTTGCAGCCCTAAAAAGCAAACGCCCAATAAAATAGTAGCGCCTAAAAAAACTTTAAGTGGAGTGCGTTTATTGTTTTCCATCGCTACGTGGGCAAAATGTAAAGTAACTGAGGAAGTAAGCAGTATTAAGGTATTTATAAGCGGTAAGCCTTGCCAGCCCATAGCTTGAGTAGTTTCGCCAGCAGGTGTTGAAACTAGCGGCCAAACAGCTTCGAAAGTTGGCCATAAAACCTCGTTAGTCATTGCATTATTGCCTGCGCCTCCAAGCCAAGGTACCGACAATACGCGTGCATAAAAAAGCGCACCAAAAAAGGCCATAAAAAACATAACTTCAGAAAAAATAAACCAGCTCATACCTTGTCTAAAAGAGCGATCCATTTGTGCTGAGTACAAACCTTGGTCCGATTCATTAATTACATTTTTAAACCAGCTAAACAACATATACACAAGTACAGCAATACCGGCATAAAGCAGATAAACCCCGCTACCACCTTCTTTACCTACACTCATAACAGTCAAGCCTGCCCCTACTGCAATAAAAAACAATGCAACAGCACCTACAATAGGCCATGGGCTTTGCTCAGGTACGTAATAATGCTCATATTCTTGATTCATTTTATTTACTCCTAGTTTCACACTAGTTTAAAAAGCTAGTTGTTACTTGCCACCAGCTGTTCACTAATATCAAATACGGTATAAGATAAAGTTAATTCTTCAATATCGCTCGGCAGTACGGTATCAACATAAAAAAGTAATTTAAATTCAAGTTCTTCCCCTGCTTTTAGAGGTTGCTGATCAAAGCAAAAACAGGCTATTTTGTGTAAATACTTTGCCGCTTTACCTGGTGAGACTGATGGTACAGCCTGCATTACTTTATCTAGGTTGCTGTTATTTTTAGCACTAAACATTACTTCACGCATTGCACCGGGTTTTACCACTACACTGTATTCTTTTGATTTAACTTCAAACGGTGCACCACTTTGTGCGTGAGTAGTAAAGCTAACGCCGACTTCTCGGTTTTGTACTATTTGTGTACTTTGCTCTGCCTGCTCAAGCGAAGGTTTTCCATTAAGCCCTGTTACATCACAAAACACGTCATACAAAGGTACTAAAGCAAAGGCAAAGGCAAACATGCCTATGCAAATAAGTACCAAACGTTTGAGTAGCGGTGCGTGTGTCATTACTTAATTACCGGCGGCGTAGAAAAAGTATGATATGGCGCTGGAGAGTCAACTTCCCACTCAAGCCCTTCTGCCCCTTCCCATACTTTTGCAGGCACTTTATCACCGCCACGCGCGCATTTAATTACCACAGCTACAAACAACAATTGCGATAAACCAAAGGCAAATCCACCAATACTTATGATTGCGTTAAAGTCGGCAAATTGAAGTGCATAATCGGGAATTCGACGCGGCATACCGGCAAGCCCTACAAAATGCATAGGAAAAAACAATACGTTCACACTCACCAGCGATAGCCAAAAATGCCATTTAGCTAGCGTGATATTAAACATATTGCCCGTCCACTTGGGCAGCCAGTAATAGGCCCCCGCCATTATCGAAAATACAGCCCCTGTTACTAATACATAATGAAAATGCGCCACTACAAAATAAGTATCGTGGTACTGAAAGTCAGCAGGTGTAATTGCCAGCATCAACCCCGAAAAGCCACCTAAGGTAAACAGCACAATAAACGCAATACTAAAAAGCATTGGCACTTCAAAAGTTATTGAGCCTTTCCACATTGTGGCAACCCAATTAAATACTTTTACTCCTGTAGGTACCGATATAAGCATGGTCGCGTACATAAAAAACAACTCGCCAGCGACCGGCATCCCAGTGGTAAACATATGATGAGCCCATACAATAAAGCTCAATAGTGCTATGGAGGATGTGGCGTATACCATTGAGGCATAGCCAAAAAGTTTTTTACGAGAAAAGGTAGGTACTATTGTAGATATAATGCCAAAGGCAGGAAGAATCATTATGTATACTTCGGGATGACCAAAAAACCAAAAAATGTGTTGGAACATCACCGGGTCGCCACCGCCTGCGGCATCAAAAAAGCTGGTCGCAAAATACTTATCGGTAAGTACCATAGTGACAGCTCCTGCAAGCACTGGCATTACCGCTATTAATAAAAAGGCAGTAATTAACCACGTCCATACAAATAAGGGCAACTTCATCCATGTCATGCCTGGGGCACGTAAGTTCACTATAGTTACAATCACATTGATTGCGCCCATTATTGAGCTAATCCCCATAATATGTACGGCAAATACAAACAATGCAGTATTGTCATTACTGTATGTTGTAGACAGTGGTGCATAAAAAGTCCAGCCAAATGCAGGACCCCCACCAGGCATAAATAACGATGCCAATAGGATTAAAAACGCAAACGGTAAAATCCAAAAGCTCCAGTTATTCATTCTTGGCAATGCCATATCTGGCGCGCCAATCATGAGTGGTATCATCCAGTTAGCAAGGCCTGTAAAGGCCGGCATAACCGCACCAAACACCATAATTAAACCATGCACTGTGGTCATTTGATTAAAAAAGTGAGGATCGACCAACTGTAAACCTGGTTGAAATAATTCAGCTCTGATCACCATGGCCATTCCACCACCAATTAAGAACATGGTCAGCGAAAAAATTAAATATAAACTACCTATATCTTTATGATTAGTTGTGTAAAGCCAGCGTTTAAAACCTTTAGCTGGGTGATGAGCATGATGAGCTTCATTGGCGTTAGGTTGTTCTACTATGCTACTCATTAGTTCGCCTCCACTTTGGCATCAAGTGCAGCCTGTATTTGACTCGGTTGAATAACATCACCCGTATCATTACCCCACACATTACGTTTATAAGTAATAACCGCTGCTAATTGCTTTATAGATAACTGTTTGGCAAATGCTTGCATTGCCGTACCGGGTCGCCCATGGATAACTACATCAATGTGATCTTTTATATCGCCAAGCACTATAGGGCTGCCTTTAAGTGCAGGAAATACACCCGGTAACCCCATGCCAGTAGGCTGATGACATGCAGCACAATTGGCCATATATACTTGTTCGCCTAAAGTCATTAATTCTTCTTTTGGGAGGGTTTTATCAAGTAATGCGGCATCTGCTAATGCTGCTTTTTGTTTAGCTTGCTTTGCATCTGCAAGCCACGTTTTAAAATCAGCCTCAGATTTAGCGACCACCACAACGGGCATAAAGCCATGATCTTTACCACACAACTCAGCACATTGGCCTCGGTAAGTACCTTCTTCGTTTATGTTCGTCCATGTTTCGTTTATAAAGCCGGGATTCGCATCTTTTTTAACTGCAAAATCAGGTACCCACCAAGAGTGAATAACATCGTCAGAAGTCATTAAAAATCGTACTTTTTGATTTATTGGCAGTACGAGAGGTTTATCAACCTCAAGTAAGTAGTTAGGATTTTTATCTGCAAGATTCGCTATTTCATCTTGCGGGGTAGATAAAATAGAGTAGAACTCTACATCTTCACCCATATATTCATAATGCCATTTCCATTGCGAGCCTGTAATTTTAATAGTGAGATCAGCTTTGCTGGCATCTTCCATTGCAATTAGGGTTTTAGTGGCTGGTACTGCCATAGCAATTAAAATAACAAACGGGATTGCAGTCCAAAGTATTTCTACTTTAGTGCTTTCGTGAAATTGGGCAGGTACAGCCCCTTTAGATTTACGGTGATGAATAAGTGCCCAAAACATAATTGCGAACACTATCACCCCAATCACACAACATATTATAAATATGGTCATGTGCAGCTGATATACATTATTGCTTATATCGGTTACGCCTTTGCGCATATTGTATTGGCTGTTAGCCAAAACTGGGTGCGAAAAAACACATAATATAAGCCACAAGGTAGAGGTCAGTTTACCCATGTGACGGCTCCTTTGATGCTATTGCGAATGCAAAGCGAAGAGGCATACGGCTTAAACGCCAATTCGTTATTTTTATTTTTTTAGTCAATCTCATTTAATATTGATTGGTTTTGCTGCGCCAACAACGGGTTTGTGTATATTGTGTGTTCTCAAAACTAAAAAGCTGTGAGTTATTATTAGCTCAGCACATTAATAATTAGCTAAAAAATGAACAACAAGCAAGTTTTAGTATAAAAAACAATCAGGTGATATTGAGTAATTAATAAAAAATCAGTAACCAACTAGGTAACAGTAAGTTCAAAAGATGAGCAAAACAAAGGGGTTTAACGTATTCGGAGGGGGAAAATATAAGTGCAAAAAAGTTTACAGCTTAAATTGTCAGTGAGCTATTTATGCCCTATTTTTAGTGCGAATTTAAAACAAAAAATGCGTACTAATTAGTACGCATTTATAAAACTGCTTGTTTAAAAGCTATTTTTAAAGTCACATCCAATCAGCGTTTCTTATAACGCCAACGGCTAAGCCTTCAATATTAAAAGACTCATTCTCAAGATCTACTTCAATAGATTCAAAATCGTCGTTTTCAGCATGAAGTAATACTTTACGACCCGCTTTCTCAAGACGTTTTACAGTTACGTCTTCATCTAGGCGGGCAACAATAACTTGCCCGTTTTCAGCGGTTTGAGTACGATGTACAGCAAGTAAATCACCATCCATAATACCAATATCTTTCATGCTCATACCGTTAACGCGTAGTAAAAAATCTGCAGCCGGTTTAAACATTAATGGATCGATTTTGCAGTGACTTTCAACGTGCTCTTGCGCCAAAATAGGTGAACCAGCAGCAACACGCCCTATAAGCGGTAAACCTAATTGTTCTGGCTCTTCTTCTTCAATTAACTGAATACCACGGCTTGCACCTGGTTTCATTTTAATTGCGCCTTTTTTAGCAAGTGCTTTTAAATGTTCTTCAGCAGCATTGGCACTTTTAAAACCTAATGTTTGCGCTATTTCAGCACGTGTAGGAGGCATACCAGTGTCTTTAATAAAAACTTTAATTAGTTCGAGTATTTGAGCTTGGCGGTTCGTTAATGGTCGCATACAACTGGTTTTCCATACAGTACATTTAACTGTAAGTATATACAGTTAAATAAAAATCGCAAATTTAAATTAAGCCTTAAAATAGCCAAAGTAATTTCACTTGTGTACATTTTAGGGATATAACTAAAGCTAGATTTATAAATGATTAAAAAAGCAAAGGAGTCATTATGAGTATTTGGTACCAGCCCATCACTTTAGAGCTGTGCAAGCAGTTAGAACAAGGCATTGATGGCCAAGGAACATTAATGAAAACCATGGGAATAGAAGTCACTGAAATTGGTGATGATTACTTAGTAGCCACTATGCCGGCAATTCCTGAGCATCATAATCCAATGGGAATGGTTCACGGCGGTGCTAACGTTGTACTTGCCGAAACAGTTGCCAGCTATGCAGCTAACTTTGTTGTCGATTTTACAAAATTTTACTGCGTGGGGCAGGAAATTAGCGCAAGTCATTTAAAAGCATCTCGCAACGGCACTTTAACAGCAACGGCAAGAGCGTTTCATATTGGCAAACGTAGTTCAGTGTGGGAAATAAAAATTACAAATAGCCGCAATGAGCTGTGCTGCGTATCAAAAATGACCGCAGCAGTCGTAGAGCGAAGATAGTTACTTTTCGATTGGGTAAATTGTAATTTCCATACCCGCACCAATCGCAGATATACGTAGTAATGTATCTGCATCTAAGGCTTGATTAAAGCACTTAGGTGAAGTGCCTGATTCAAAACCAATATCAAACGTTCTACGTGAACAGCTTAACCATTGTTTTAGCGCGTTACGCGAACACGATTCAATAAGCTCACATATATGGTTTATTGCTTTGTCAGGCGTGTTTACTACACCTGTTGCTTCAATACGCGCTAATTGACGGTATTCGTCTTTGTCATAATGTAAAATCGTCGCGACTTTTTTCAAGTCTGCCACTAGCAAACTAATATCTTGCTTTGATTCAAGCTCAAGATCTACATTTAAAAATTGAATTTCCGACATCGTTTCGTATTTATCCTCTAATAATTTCATTGCAAACTTTAACGCAGTTTTACCGTTATACCAAATCAACTATGCTCTATTAACAACTTTATATAGATATTTCGCAGCTTTTAAGTATTTTTTAGCGTTTAAAGCTAGCTGGATATCAAACACTCAGCTCAATTAAACAAATAAGTCATGTTAGCAATTTAAGTGTAATCTTTTTTATTTTTAAATGATTACAGTAAGCTATAGTTTAAACTGCGACAAAATGTCGCAGTAACTAATCCCATTAATGTAATAAACTAGCCTCTAAAAATAATAAGACTAAAACATGAATAAAAAAATATTTAAGTATGCTCGCAAGTTACATAAATGGCTCGGTTATTTGCTCGCATTACAAATTTTAGCTTGGCTATTAGGTGGTTTAGTCATGAGCGCTATCCCTCTTGATAAAGTTCATGGGGAGCATCTTGCAACACGTACTCTTAATAACCCATTTACGCAGGCTGATTATGTTGCCTCCCTTGACGATATTGCATCTCAGGTGGTTAATCCAACACAAATAATTTTTGAGAACTTTTTAACCACACCTATAATTACAGTAATAAATAAAGATGAACAGCAAAGCTTTAACGGTATAACAGGCCGGCCTTTTGAGCCGCCAACTAAAATACAAATTACCGCAAATGCTAAAGCACACTTACTTATTGATGCTCAAGTGACAAGCGCTGTACTGCTAAAGCAAGGTATGCGAGAAGTTGGATATAAAACCAATGTTTGGCAGGTACAATTTGACGACACATTTAACACAACACTGTACTTGTCAGAAAATAACGGCAGAGTTGTCACCGTTCGCAGCACACTATGGCGAATTTTCGACTTTTTTTGGATGTTACATATTATGGATTACGATGAGCGAGAGGATTTTAATAATCCGCTGCTTATTAGTTTTGCAGCAACCAGCGTACTTTTTTGCCTAAGTGGAATATTACTACTTATGCAAAACATACGACTAAAACGATTTATCCGAATTAAAAGTAAGAATAAATCAAAGTAGTCATATTGGTTTTTAAGAACTAGCGCACTCTCACCAAAGAGTAAATAAGCCCTAGGAAGTACCCAAGGGCAGATTTTATTCCAAGTGTTTAAATCGACTCAAATGTCGCTTTAACATTTCGTTTTCGAAAATCAACTCATCACGCTCATCCAGCAATTGTAAAACTAAAGCTATTGCCGACCAATCTAACGAAAAGTCATGTTGAATACGGGCCGCTTTTTTAACTAAGGTCACTGCAGATACCGTAAATTGCCACTGCGTAACATGCTTCCCCTCAATTGGAACCGCAATATTGTGCTCAACTAGCTCATATAAAATTGCTTCGCTAATATCACTACTCAAACATAGCTCTTTGCTAGTAAGTAAATCATCTTTTTGTGTCACGATAATTTGCATTATGGCTTGCTCCAGTTATTACGGGGATCAAAGTGAGCTTTTTCGGCTAATTCTTCCCAAAGTTTTTTACTGGTATCATCAACAGATGTTGGATTAACAATTTTAAGCACAGCAAATAAATCACCTTTGGCTTTTTTACTCATTAATCCCTTACCTTTAATACGCAAGCGTTGACCAGACTGACTATTAGATGGAATAGTTAATTGGATTTTGCCTGCCAACGTAGGTAAATTTATTTTTGTACCAAGAGCCGCTTCCCATGGTGCAAGAGGGACGACTATATTTAGGTTATGACCTTCAACATCAAATAATGGGTGGGGCACTAAACTAATTTGTAAGTACAAGTCGCCATTTTGCCCGTTCGCTGACCCTAATCCGCCTTGCCCTTTTAGTCGAATTCGTTCGCCATTTACTGAACCTGCGGGAATTTTCACTTTAAGTGATTTTTTAATTTCAGAGACACGACCACTACTATCTCGCTGCGGTAACATAAACTCAACAGGCTTAACGGTATCAACTAAAGTCTCTTCAAGAAAAATCGGGAACTCTATTTCCACATCTTGTCCTTTTTGCGCGCGAGCGGCGTTACTTCTGCTCTGCCCGGAACGATTGAATCCACCGGCGCCGCCAAACATTGAATTAACAAAATCAGAAAACTCTTGATCGGTTTGAGGATCGCTTTGCTGATAATTACTTTGCGATGAGGCATTGTTACCACCATAATTACCTTGCTGTTGACGAGCACGATTTTGTTGATGACGACGTAACTCGTCGTATTTAGTGCGTTCTTCTTTGTTATGAATGACTTCGTAAGCTTCTGCTATTTCTTTAAACTTATCTTCTGCTTGAGGCTCTTTGCTTACATCTGGGTGATATTTTCTGGCTAATTTTTTATAAGCTACTTTAACCGCTTTATCGTCTGCATCAGGCGATATTCCGAGCACTGCATAATAATCAACAAATTTCATTTGCAATCCAAATCCCCATATTGAGTAAGCTTTAAGCATACTCCTTAACGTATAATCTTGTGTGGTTAAAATACGATAAATAGTAAGAAATAAATGAATAGTGAAAATAACTTTGAATAAAAAATTAATCGGACACTTCTTAGTAATATAAGTGCAGGCCTTAAGTTAACTTTATCTTTTATCTTCAAGGCTTTAAACTGCCTGTTCCTGTAGTTCACATTTGTGATGGATATGACTCGATTTATTCTGGCCTTACTGGCTTGTTGTGTGTGCGTTTCGGTATCAGCCGAACAATTTACCCATTTTTCAACGGCTAAAAGACATTTAATTAAAACCCTCCCTGACAACGCCAAAAGTATTTACTGCGGTTGTGATATTAAAAAAGAAGGCAAAAAACTCATTCCTGATCCTTCTAACTGTGGTTACATTCCTCGAAATACACTTACCCGCTCAGGCAAAGTAAATGTACGAGCACTACGTATTGAATGGGAACACATTGTTCCGGCGTGGGAATTTGGTCATCAGCTACAATGTTGGCAAGATGGCGGACGTAAAAACTGCCGTAAAGTAAGTGCTAAATTTAGAAAAATGGAAGCCGATATAAATAACTTAGCGCCAGCTATTGGCGAAATTAATGCCGATCGCTCTAATTATCGTTTTGGCATGCTTAGCGAAAACGCCACACAATATGGTCGTTGCGAAGTAAAAGTAAACTTTAAGCAACGTGTAGTTGAACCGCCTGTCTATGCACGTAAACGTATAGCCGACACTTACGCTTACATGCAAAAAACATACGGTTTAAAAATCTCTGATAAACAGCAAAAGTTATTTAATGCGTGGAAAAAGCAAGCATTTGCAGATACAAGTAGTGCGAGCAAGCTCTAAGCTTTAACACTCATTTACATAAATCAAAGTTATAAATGTTGAATAAACGAGCGAGTGCTGTAACATTTTAAACAACTTATTTACAGGAAGTTCTTAACTATGTTTAAAAATAATAAAACCTCGCTTGCTATTTTTGCAGTGCTTTCGGGCTTTGCTTTAACAGGTTGTGGCGGCGGAGGCGGTATCGACTCAGCTCCTGTAGTTACAACACCTGTTAATAGCAGCCCAACATGGACAGCGGGGGTATTTGAACCCTCTAACGATTTAAAAAACTTTTGCGAAACCCCTCGTACGGGTAACGATCCCTTTAATAACAACAACCCCTACCCAGATCAAGCGGGTTCTGCCCTTTATGAAAAGCTTTGGCTTCGCTCTTGGAGCGACGAAACATACCTTTGGTATGATGAGATTGCCGATAACGACCCTGAAAGCTTTACAACAGTAGCCGATTACTTCGCTCAATTAAAAACAGAGCAGCTTACCGACTCAGGTGCAAAAAAAGATAACTTTCATTTTTCAGAACCTACTGAAGATTACTTTCAAGAAGCGCAATCGGGCGTTACTTCTGGTTACGGTATAAATTGGGCGTTTATTGGCGATACAGCCGATCGTATTTTACGCGTTGCTTATCTTGAAGATGATTCGCCTGCAAGCCAAATAGGCTTTCAACGTGGTGATACTGTACTTTCAGTTGACGGTGTTAGCATTAATACCAATACAGAGTCGGGTGTAGATACGCTTAACGAAGGTTTATTTAGTCCTACTAACGGCGACTCACATACTATTGTTGTACGCAGTAACGATGGCGCCGAAAAAACATTTAATGTAACCGCTGGCAATATTGAACAAACACCTGTTCAAAATGTTAAAACGATTACAACCGCAAATGGTTCAAGCGTGGGTTACATGCAATTTAATAGCCATATAAGCATTGCCCAAGAAGGACTTATTGATGCGGTAAATAAGTTTAAAACCGATGGTATTGATGAGCTTGTAATCGACTTTAGATATAACGGTGGTGGTTTATTAGCACTGTCGGCACAATTAGCTTATATGGTTGCCGGTAATGCCAACGTTAACAACCGCTTTTATTATCAAACTCAACAAAACGATAAACAACCCGTTGATTCGCCCTTCCCATTTATTGATGAAGAAATAGATTACTCTACTTTTTTTAGCACAGGTGAAAACCTACCTGATTTAAACCTATCGAAGGTTTATGTATTAAGCACATCAGGCACCTGTTCGGCATCAGAAGCTTTTATTAATGGTTTAAAAGGTATAGACGCAGAAGTTATTTTAATTGGCGACACAACCTGCGGTAAGCCCTATGGCTTTACCCCAACTCATAACTGCGCAACAACCTATTACACTATTCAATTTAGTGGCGTAAATAGCAAAGGATTTGGCGAATACGCTGCGGGTTTTACACCAACCCCTACGCCACAATTTGATGCTGATGTTCAAGGTTGTGAAATTGAGGACGACTTTGATCATCAGTTAGGCGACAGTGACGAGGCCGTTTTAGCCACCGCATTATTTCATGTTGAAAATGGCAGTTGTCCAGTTAGAACGGCTGCTGCAAAAGCAGAGCCAGCTAATTTTTCAAGCTCTCGTGAATCTCTCATTCCTTTAAATATGCCTGAGCAATTTACCCAGCGTAATATGGACTTAACTTGGCCAACGCTGGGTGAGGAAAGGTAATGGCTAAATTATTACTCCCATTAGCCACCTTGCTCGCTTTAGGCGGATGCCAAAGTGTAAATAGTGAGCCTGCTAAACCCGCTATATTAACGAGCGTTAATCCCAGCGTTATTACAACACTACAACAGGCAATTCAACAAGCTAAGGGAGGCACATTAGTAACACTTGCCGATTCGGTATTTACTAAACGTAGCGAACTGCTAATTGATCATGCAATGAGTAAAGGGTCTGATGGCAGAGTAATTATGGGCGCGCATAATATAAAATCTGAGAAGTTTATTTTGCAACTACGTAATAACCAATGCGAGCTTTACTATCCTAAAAAAGAGCTTACTACAGTACTTGAAGGTGTTACCTGTAAAGAGTTATAAGGCACTTTATTAATGTTTATAAATTAATAAAAAAGGCGCGCAGCATATCGCTGCGCGCCTTTTTCTATTTTAAAGCGTTATTACAAGTCTTGATGCGGACCAAACACTTCATAATGAATCTGCTCGTTTTTAACACCTAACTCAAGTAACTGGTTTTTTATAAATGCCATAAAACCGGCAGGACCACATAAGTAAAAGTCGCCATTACTCAATGGTAGCTGTGCTTGTACTGCGTTTAGGTTCATTAACCCAGTAAAGTCAGCGCCCTCTGTCGCTTGATTAAACCAGGTCATTGTTTGCAAATGGTTATTTTTCGTTGCTAAATCATTTAAATATTTTGAAAACGAATGCTGCTGAGTATTTTCGCAGGCATGTAAATACATAATATTTTGATTAGAGTTATCGCTTAATAACGTTTCGAGCATTGCTAGCATTGGCGTTTGCCCAACACCTGCTGAAATGAGTACCGCTGGACTTGTATTATTACGTAAAAAGAAGTCTCCTGCCGGCGGGTATAGCTCAACAATAGTGCCCTGCTCTAATGAGTGTAAATAATTAGACACCATGCCAGGCTTTGGCTGTAGCTCTTTTTTAACACTAATACGGTAGTTTTTAGCGTTACTTTTTTGTGAAATAGAATACTGGCGAATTTCTTCATATTCAGCGCCCTCTGGCTTAACTTTAATACCTAAATACTGCCCTGGTTTATGTGTAATAACAGCTTCGCCATCAACTGGCGTAAGTGTAAAACTCGTTACTAGTTCTGATTCAGCCTGTTTGTTGGTTATTTCAAATTGGCGAGTTCCCGCCCAACCACCGTGTTTATTTTTACTGTGCTCATACAAAGCAGCTTCTTCGGTTATACAAATATCAGCAAGTACGCCGTAAGCTTCGCGCCAAGCGTATTCAACATCGGGAGTAAATTGCTCAGGAAGAAGCTCTTTAAGCGTACCAATTAAGTGTGCACCTACAATAGGGTAATGCTCAGGTAAAATATTCAAGCTTGTATGCTTATGATTAATACGTGTTAGCGCTTCTTTTAATACGGCTAAATTATCAATATTTTGTGCATACGCAGCCAATGCATTAAAAAGTGCAAATTGCTGACGACCTGTATCTTGATTCGCCATATTAAAAATATTTTTAAGCTCAGGATTATGGCTAAATAAACGCTTATAAAAATGATCGGTAACAACCGTACCCGCCTGCGCTAATAACGGAACTGTGCTTTTTACAATCTCAATGGTTTTATCAGATAACATATGTGTTTCCTATGGATGAACTAACCACGACGCCCATCAACACGACGCCGCGTTAATATAGGTGTGCAGTGAATTAAAAATAATGAAAAAGCCACTAACCACAGCAAAGCACTTATTTGCCAAGCAAGGTGAGGCCCAATAATAAAAGGGAGTAATGAACGAGTAATAGCGGCCACAAGCAAAAACGCAAAAGCAACAGCCATGTAATGAGGAATAGCGAGTGTACGCCCTGTATGACCATGTGATACACGCGTCATCATTGCTAAAATCATCATACCTATTGTGCCAATAGTGATTAAGTGCAGCGCATCTTTAAATTGTATTGCACTGCTATAAAAGCTAAATGCAACCATCATTAACCCTACGCCTAACGCTAAGTAGGAAAAATGTAAAGACCATAACAACGGCACTCTCAATACCTTGCTATCCCACCAAAAACCAGCCCTGACCAGGTGAAGCGCAGCAACAGTTGCAACAACTAACGCAGGATTAATCGTGTTCAAAAACAACTTGTTGATGAAAAATAAAGTGATAGCCAAAATAGATAAATACATCACCGCTTTATCTATTTTAGGAGTGCGAACTTGTGCGGTTAAACCTAGACCTTTAGCGGTAAAAAATGGTAAAACGCGACCCGCAACAATGCCAACTAGTAAAGTAATTACTAGTACTGCGGTATCAACCACACCAAGTGCAAGCTGCATGTTTTTCTGTAAAATGAGTATTAAATACAATACATTGAGCCCACAAAGCACAGCCAAAATAGCTAAAAACGGATAGTTACTTTTGCTATTGGCTTTTAATAACATATTAGCCAACGCGGCTATGGCGCCTAACCACCAAATAACTTGTAATGTAAGTGCAGCATATAAATTAAAATGAGCAATATCAGGCAATATCACAAAAAAAGCTAAGCGCGCTGCAAGCCATATAAACGTAAGCCACATAAGGGCTTTGCCACTTATGCTCGGCACGCCTGTCCATGTTTGTGCAGCGGTAAGTAAAAAGCCAACAGCTACAACTCCTGCAAAGCCAAACAGCATTTCGTGCGCGTGCCATAATGTCGCAGGTATCGATAAGTGCCAACTTGCATGGCCTGTTAAAATAAGTAGCCAATACCCCACCGACAAAAATGCCAATAAGCCACCGCCTAAAAAGAAAGGTCTAAAAGCGAGCATCCATAATGGCCATTGAGATACTTGATGAATAGCAACGCGTGCTGGCATTGGCTCAGTTAAGTTTATAGGGCGCATTATCGTACCTCCTGCCCTAAACCATGTTGTGCAACACAGCGCAGTACGTAACTTACTTTTAAAATAGCAGCAATAACAATAGTGCCAATATGAGCTGATACTTGCACCGCCATGGAAAAGTACTCAGCAAACGGGTAGCTAATTAAAATACTTGCCGTAATACACACTAAACTCACAGCTAATGCAGTATTGGCAGCAAATAATACTGTTTCGTATAGTGAACTAAACTGTGTTTGATTATTTAAATTATTCAGCATTAGTGTGTTCATGGCGATCTCTGTAACTAACTACGTTACTTAGCTATTACACATACTGTGCCAACAAATTTAATTAATTAAATTCAATAAGTTAAATTAAACCACTTTACAGTATGAGTCTTTATGACCTACTATCAATTAACTCATAAGAACACAAACAGGTCATTTTGACATGAACCAGCAATTCAACCTTACACAAGTTGCTCTAGAGCTTGCTCAAAGTACACTACACGAGCATAGCTTTGATCAATTACTAGCAACGGTTGAGCGGGTGATTCCTAGTGATGCAAGCGCGTTATTAGTGCTTCAGGGTGAGCAATTAAAACCACTGGCAATTAAAGGATTAATGTCCGACAGTCTTGGCAGGCGATTTAAGATAGTAGAACACCCTCGTCTAGAAGCTATTTGCAAAAGCACACTCGCGCTACAATTTGCGCACGACTGCCCACTACCCGATCCATACGACGGATTGCTATTAGCTAAAACCGGCGACATACCGGTACATGCATGTTTAGGTTTACCTCTTTATGATAAAAACGCGCTACTTGGCGTACTTACGTTTGATAGCCTTAACGCCAATGCATTTAACAGCATAAGCGCTGATACACTCAATACTTTACAAACACTGTGTAGTGCGCACTTTAAAACAGCTTTAGAGCTTGCCCATTACAAACAGCATGCACAGCACTCAAGTGCATTAGTGCAAGAACTAAATCGTGAAGCGTTAACACGAGATGGCGGTGAAATTATTGGTCAAAGTCCGCTAATGCAAACACTTAAAAACGAAATTAAACTCGTTGCAGCATCTAACTTTAGCGTGCTTATATTAGGTGAAACAGGAGTAGGGAAAGAGCTTGTAGCGCGTAATATTCACTTAAATTCAGCTCGAAAAGATCAACCGCTTATTCACTTAAATTGTGCATCGCTTCCTGAGAACCTTGCTGAAAGTGAATTTTTTGGTCATGCGAAAGGGGCTTTTACAGGCGCACAAAATTCGCGCCAAGGTAAATTTCAATTAGCTGATGGCGGCACGTTATTTTTAGATGAAATAGGCGAACTGCCCCTGACCATGCAAAGTAAACTATTACGAGTGCTACAAAGTGGCGAAATACAAACGGTAGGAGAAGACACGCCAAAGTACGTAGATGTACGCGTAGTTGCCGCAACCAACAGAAATTTAAAAGAAGAAGTAGCTCAAGGTCGCTTTAGAGCCGATTTATACCATCGCCTCAGTGTCTACCCTATTACTGTGCCACCACTTAGTAAACGCGAGCACGACATAACACTCTTAGCTGGTTATTTTATTGAGCAAACAGCCCGTAAATTAGGGATAAAACAATTAAAACTAAGCCCTGAAGCGCAAGTACTGCTTAATCAGTACAACTGGCCAGGTAACGTTCGCGAGCTTGAACATGTCATTAGCCGCAGCGCCCTAAAAGCAAAACAAAGCCAATGGCAAAATCCAATAATAACCATTACAAGCGAGCACTGTGATTTAACCCCAAGTGCGCCACAAAACTCTCTAGTAGCAAGCCAAATTACAACCAACACCTTAATCAACCAACCTTTAAAGCAAGCTGTAGAATCGTTGCAATACAACGTAATTACTGAGCAATTAAAGAAGCATAACTACAACTGGTCAGCAGCAGCAAGAGTGCTTGAATTAGATAGAGCTAACTTAGTACGCTTGGCTAAACGCCTAGGGATAGAAGTAAAAAAAACACTATAATCATTCAAAACACAGCTAAAATTATTGATTAGCAGCTAACTTACTAAAGTGTGTTTTCAACAATCCTGCAAAAGCTTGTACTTTAGCAGTGCGATGTACTAAGTGATGCGTGACTAACCATACATCGGTAGGCCAGCTTAAATCACTGTGCAATATAGGTACTAAATCAGAATATTGCGCTGCCACATCATGTTGTAATCCGCCAATACCTAGCCCTTTAATTATTGCACGAGTTGCTTCTGAGGTTTCGGACACTCGCAGCTTTATTTGCGATGCAGGAATATGTTCATCAGCCCATGCAAAATAAGGCACGCGGGCATTAAAACCCGCCACACCTGATACAAAATTATGTTGTTGTAAATCACTTAATAATTTAGGCATGCCGTATTTATTAATGTAACGTTTATTAGCGTATAAACCCGATGAAAGCTGCGCCAAATGCTGAGCAATATAATCGCCTTCATCTGGTCTTGGGCCTGCACGCACTGCAATATGTGCTTGTCCGTGATCGAGTCTTAATCTTTTTTGTTCTAAAATAACCTCAAGCTGCACTTGTGGATGTAGCGACTGAAATTGCTCACATACATCACCAAGTACATCCATAAAACCACTTACCGTCGTTAGTAATAAACTCCCTCTAAGGGTGCTATCGGCTGCTGCTATATCGTTATGTAACTGCTCTAAGGAGCTATGGATAGTTTGTGCTGTTGCAAATAACTTGGTGCCAATTTCAGTAACCTTGTAACCACGGGCATGGCGATGAAAAAGGCGTGCATTTAAGTTTTTTTCAAGATTATTAATTCTCCTAAGTACTGTGCTGTGGTGCACATTAAGCTCTTCTGCTGCCGCCGTTAACGTGCCTAATCGTGCTACTTCAAACGCTACTTTAACGTCTTGCCAATCTTCAAATTTTATCGCCATGCTGCTTACCTTATACTTATGTGCATTTACGCACACAAGTGTTGCGTTTATTGGGGTTTTCTACAAGCAAAATTTTGCTACATTAGCGTTGTAAGTTTAAACACTAAAAGGTCACTAGCATGTCAGTACCAAAAATTATCGCCCTAGCAGGAAGTCTTCGACAAGAAAGCTTTAATCAAAAAATTATTAATGAGGCAGCACGTTTTGCTCTACAAACAGGTGCTGAAGTAGAAGTAATAAAACTAAACGAATTAAACATCCCACTATTTAACGAAGATATTGAAGCGCAAGGTACACCAGGCGATGTACAGCTTTTAAAAGACAAACTACGTGCAGCTGACGGTATTTTACTAGCAAGCCCAGAGTACAACGGCTCTATAACTGCAGCACTTAAAAATGCGATTGATTGGGCATCGCGCACAGAGCAAGGTGCTGTTCCTGCTTTTCGTAATAAAGTAGTGGCGCTGTTTTCAGCATCACCAGGTGGACTTGGTGGGTTACGCGGTTTAAATCATGTACGTGATATATTAAGTGGTATTGGATCGTTAGTGCTTGCCGATCAACTTGCAGTACCCGCTGTACACACATTGTTTGATGAAAATGGGCAAATTAATGAACCTGTTACTGCAGAGCGAGTATTGGCGCTTGCTCATCAGTTAGTAAGCGTTGCAAGTAAGTTAAGATAACCTGCACGCCTAAATAACTAATTACTTTGTCGCCGCGAGTTTTGCGGCGATAAAATCGGTATGCGTTACATATAAAAGCCCTGCTACTTTACGTATTACGTAGTCTTCTTGGGGATCTATTTCTCCATCGGCATACGCTAAGCGCCATAATAACTCTATTATTTCTATTCGCTGCGCCGCGCTGCAATGCTCATTAATCTGTTTTGAAAACTGAAAGTAATCTATCGAATCATCTAAGCTGCTTGCCGCGTTATTAGTAAGCTCATTAACCTCAATATCTGTTAAATTAAAATACTTTTTTAAGGTTACAGTCAGGGTTTGTTGTTCATCATGTTCAAGCTTGGTATCTGCACGCATAACTTCAATTAATAATGCAGCAACAGCTGTTTTTAAATCGTGCTCTTGCATACTTGGCTGCTGTTCATCGAATACAGCAAAAAGTTGTTTTATTTGTTTGAACATCACACTTTCCCTTTTTGGGTGTTAGACTAATACGTAAAGAAATCGACCTTATTACTCTTATTAATGGGTATAAAGTTCGCAAATTAAAGGATATATTTTATGAAAGGAATAAACGCACCACGCTTATTTATAGGCGCTACACTGGTGGCCCTTTCAAGTGCAAATACTGCACTTGCTGAAAAAGCCGAAACAGAGAAGCTCTACGACTTTGACAACAAAGTGCATTACTACCAAACCAAAATTGGCGAAGACAACTATAAAATAGAAATCCAGTCAGACGATTACAAACACTTTACCAATCAAAGTGTATTTTTATTACGCCATGCGGACCGTCTATGCCGCGGCAATACCTTTATGTTGAAAATACTTGAAGGCGTGCAAGAGTACGAGCGCTTTCCAACAAAACCACGTGCTTACCAACCAGATTTAAGTGTTTTACTACAATGCGAAACTAAAGAAGATACAAACAAGGGTAAGTAGCCTTAGTCTTTATAACCCCAAGGTGCTGATGGTGGAGTAATCGGTTTAGTTAAATCAAAATCCACCTTAAACTCACGTCCTTGGCGAATTAATCGATAAGTAAATACTTCTGGGTAAATATACATTTGCCATGTATTACCTACAGACTGTGCAATGCCTTCTTTCACGAATAACTCTTTAGAGTATTGGTCTGCTGGAAACGACTGCATTTGCGCGAACCCTGCATCAAGCGTATGGCCACCATACATAGTTGATGCGTCGTCTGTTCCATCTTTATGACGATGATCGTGCTTTAAACTCAAGCCACTACCCGTTTTAGTTATGATCCACGTACGTGATGCATCGTCTCCTACATGAAACGGCACTTGTAACTCAGTCTCGCTACATTTACGTACATGCATAACCAGCTTTTTATCTGTAAATGAGCTTGGCCCTTTCGCGTTATCTACCGCTACTTCACCTTCAAAAGCTTTACCGCAATGCGCTGCAATACTATTAAAAAAGGCATCATGAGTAGGAATAGACACTAGCGGTGCAGGGCGTGCAAAAGCTGTCGATGAAGCAACTATTAAAGTTGCTGCAGTTAATAATTTCATATGTTTCTCGTTATAGTTATTTTAAAACATCTGTAATGGTACAGTTTTCTTAAGTACTTTATTAGAAGTATCTATATAAAATTTAGAACAAGACAACTAGGTAAAACTACTAAATAGCGATTAACGACTAAATATCTCAGCCTTCATTAACAATCCTACTTTTATAAATATTAATTACACACCTCAACTAGCCATTGGCCAATTATTTAATCACCATTTGTGATGCCTGCTTAATTGGCCCGAAAGTTCAGCTTTTAGCTGTGTCACATGCTACTAATCCAGCAAAAAGGCTTAGTAAGAAAACTTTGCAGCGCCTATCGCGTTAGCCAATAACGCATGGGTTGGCACAGGTGTAATTATTTTAGAGGGTGTGAGTATTGGTGAAAACAGTATTGTGGGTGCGGGTGCTGTCGTTACTAAAAATGTAATGCCTAATACCCCAGTAGCGGATAATCCAGATCGTGAAATAAGAACACTGTAGTTATTCTCGATGTGATTTTAACGTTGGGAGTCGCTACGCTCGCATCAGCGAGCACTTTAACTCGTTAAATTAAGTGAATTATTCACTAAGAAGTTCTTCGTTCTAGAGGAATACCTGAATCACTTTTTCTACAAGCATAAAAAAGCCCGAATCGTTAGATTCGGGCTTTCTACAATGTGAAGCTTGGAAATGTCGTGGTGCCCACAGCGGTGGAGAGCCACAGTGAAATGCTACACTATTATCGGTCGAAGCTTTAGTTTCACTACTGAGTTCGGCATGGGCTCTTGGCTATTTACTAAATCTCAGATAGCAAAAAACCCGTCACATTGCTGTAACGGGTTTCTACAATTTGAAGCCTGGTAATGTCCTACTTTCACATAGCAAATGCTACA
>NZ_WTKS01000019.1:0-73518 GCF_011378625.1 Pseudoalteromonas sp. c7(2019)
AAAAAAATCCCCGCTAATTTCTTAGCAGGGATTTGTGTATAAGAGACAGCTATTAGCGCCTTTTTTAGTTAGTTAAAAACTTACTTATAGTTTTCGTAAATTTTATCGAGCGGTTCTGATAAACCACTTTCTTGCACTATACGTACATGTTCACGTTTTAATTCGCGTGCACTAGTCACACCACAAGAATGAGCTATTAGCCCAGCTCCGTAATGAATGTATTTATTATAGTTAGCTACTCGCTGCGCTTTATCAGCTACATTTAAACCACGTTGCAAACGCTCGTTATGCGTAGTGATACCCGTCGGACAGGTATCTTTATTACATTGCATTGCCTGAATACAGCCCAGTGCAAACATATGCCCCCGAGCCGATACAACAAAATCAGCACCGAGCGCTAACGCCCAAGCAACCTTTGAAGGAACAATTAATTTACCTGAGGCGATTATTTTAATACGATCTCGCAGCCCATGTTTTTCAAGCATGTTAACTACAAGCGGTAAACTTTCGCGCAGTGGTAAACCCACCGAATCCATAAGCGGTTGTGGTGCTGCGCCCGTACCACCATCAGCACTATCTATGGTAATAAAGTCAGGTGCAGACTCTATACCACGGTGGTTTATTTCAGCGAACAACGTTTCTAACCATCCGTAAGCACCAATTACCGCTTTAAAGCCTGTAGGCTTTCCTGTCGCGTTACGTACAGTGGCAATCATATCGAGAATATCGGCTGGGTTTTTAATTTCAGGATGACCATTGGGGCTAATAGAATCTTGCCCTTCTGGTATACCCCTAATTTTAGCTATTTCGGCGTTGACTTTGCGCCCTGGTAACATACCACCTTTACCTGGTTTTGCGCCTTGGCTCATTTTAAGTTCAAACATTTTTACTTGTTCGTGAGCCGCTATTTCTTTAAGTTTTTCAGTACTTAAATTACCGTGCTCGTCTCGTGCACCATATTTAGCGGTACCAATTTGGAAAACAATATCAGCCCCCCCTTCTAAGTGATAAGGGCTTAACCCCCCTTCACCGGTGTTCATCCAACAACCTGCTAGTTTTGCCCCTTTTGATAAGGCTCGTACAGCTGGCTTTGAAAGCGCACCAAAACTCATACCAGATACATTGAATAACGAGTTGGTTGTGTAAGGTGTTTTACAGTATGGACCCAAAGTAACATTGCTCGGGTCGAGTGCTTCTTCATCTAAAGTAGGAAAAGCACAGTTCATAAACATAACCGTACCTGTTACTTCTAAGCTTTGCGTAGAACCAAACGCAGCTGTACGGTCAACATCTTTTGCTGCACGATAAACCCAGCTTCGCTCTGCGCGGTTAAACGGCATTTCTTCTCTATCTTGAGCAAAAAAGTACTGTCTAAAAAACTCCCCTTGGCGTTCAAAAAAATATCGAAAGCGACCAATAACAGGGTAATTACGTCTAATAGCATGCTTTGTTTGCGTTACATCTCGAATATAAAAAATAATAACAGTAAGCACAACGAACCCGAGTACAACTATAAACATACTTGCAAATATATCGATACTAAACATTATAAAATTGCTCATTTATGACCCTTGGTGATTTTTAAAATAATACCTAATAAATACTGACCGTTTTAATGAACTAAATGGCTCATTATATTTACTAACTTGCTTGCTTAAAATAACAAATACAAACACTTACCAACAAACTAGTAACTTAAATAGCTATAAAAACAACTCAGTACCCATTTTTTAAAATTATACTTATTTACTTTCCAGCTTAACTGATTCATTTTTTATATACATGCGTACTTGTGTTTCTAGCACTGATAAAGGCACTGAACCATGACGTAATATTTGATGATGAAATTCACGAATATCAAAGTTTTTTCCTAGCGCTTGCTCTGCCTCAGCGCGTAAACGCTTAATAGTTAGCTCACCTATTTTGTACGAAAGCGCCTGTGCAGGCCATGTAATATAACGATCGGTTTCGGTTTTAACGTTATGCAACGAAAGCGCTGTATTTTCGCTCATAAAGTTCATGGCACGCTCGCGACTCCAGCCATACGTATGCATACCTGTATCAACAACTAAACGCGCTGCTCGCCACATTTCATACGTCAAACGACCAAAACGGCTATATGGGTCTTGGTAAAAGCCTGCTTCTAAACCTAAATATTCAGAGTAAAGCCCCCAACCTTCGCCAAATGCCGAAAGGTAAGCATCACGACGATAGCTCGGCAGATTTTCAAGCTCTGCATTAAGTGATATCTGTAAATGATGACCTGGCACTGCTTCGTGCAGCGTTAATGCTTCCAAAACATACAAAGGACGCTTATCTAAAGCGTAAGTATTTACCCAATAATACCCTGCTTCATCATCTCGATTAGAGCCTGAATATCGACCGGTTGTGTATTTAGGTGCAATACTGGCCGGTACAGGTGCTACACCATAAGGTTTGCGCGGTAAGGTATGAAATAACTTAGGCAGTTGTGCATCCATTTTTTTAGCAATATAAGATGCTTCTTTTAAAAGCTGCTCTGGTGTTGTAGCGTAAAATTGTGGATCAGTGCGTAAAAAGTGGATAAATTCAGCAAACGTGCCTTTAAAACCTACCTCTGCTATTACGTTTTCCATTTCACTACGAATTCGCTCAACTTCTTTTAAGCCAAGTTCCTGAATCTCTTTAGGTGTCATGTCGGTGGTGGTGTAGTACTTAGCTCTATTTTTATAAAACGCTTCGCCATTAGGTGTTTCTGATATGCCAATACTTGTACGTGCAAAAGGTCGATACTGCTGCGTAAAAAACACTAAGTAACCTTTATAAGATTTTATAACCTCTTTTTTTATAATGATTTTGGCTTTTTGTTGTAGTGCTTTAAATTCACTGTCGCTCAAACCCGCTGTATTAGTTAAAAAAGGTTTATAAAACTCAGATGTAGTTACATCGTCAACAATGTAAGCATTAATTGAATCTTCATAACCTTCCAATACAGCTTTAGGTTGAGTAAGCCCAGTCTCAAGCCCTTTTTTCATCCAATACATGTTTTGCTCAAAAAAGCGCGGAACTTGCGCCAATCGTGCAAGATACACTTGGTAATCTTCCGGGTTTTTATATTGAGAGCTATTTATTATGTACGACAAACCAGAATGAAACCCATATTCAGAGGTGAGCGGCATATAGTGCGCATTAAATACATATTCATCGACACTGTTTTGTACTTGAGCTCGAATAATATCGAAGTTAATTTGATTTTCATCGCTTAGCTTTTCAATATTAATAGTGTCTAATTCAGCAAGTAATCGCGTTTTATTTTTATATTCTTGCGCTAAAAATTCAGGGGATAAATTTGGCAATAAATAACCTTCAACACCACCTACACTATCGTAAGGGTTAATGCTTTCTCTATAATCAACAATACTTTGCGCTACTTTAGTAAATTGTTGATCTGAATTTTGCATGGTCATTTGGCATGCACTTAATGAGCACAAAACCGTGATACCAAATAAAGATTGGCGAAGTGGCTTAATTAAAAAATGATTCATTATAATGTAACTTAGCAGTGTTATTAATTTCATAAAGCTATCGTAGGGTAAATAAATAGCAAGTAAATGAGACCAACCTCATAGTAATAATCCCTACTTATACCAAGTGTATTAATACGTTACATACATTAAATGAAGTAAAAACCAGCCTAATTGATGAGAAAAACAGCGATTAAGCTGCTAAAGCAAAATTTAAGTTCCCTAACTATCGTTTTTGCTTTTAAATAGCTCGGATAATGATTACTGTATAAAAAAATAATAAAAAGCTCGGACGCATAACCGCCTCATGGAATGAGATATTTTAAAATTTGCACTTATGCGTACTTAGTTGGTATTTAAAATGATGTTCCATGATTCCATGGCTATTGCACAAGAAAAAATGACCAAAGTGTGTGTTTTTTTAGAGCGCTATACGCTCCCACCTACGCCGCTGAATTATCAAGTTATTTATGCTTATACCAGTCAAACTAATCTCAAGCTAAATAAAGCTTTAGACCGTGCTATCGCTGTTGAAGACAATATAGATAGCGTTTTAATTGAACAACTACATTCTGAGTTTTTAAATACTGGCCACAAAGCGCAAGTCAACATGATTCAAAATGTTGATGGTGTTATAAACTCACTTTCTCAAAATTCTCAAGCTACTGAAAAGCAAATAATTCGCTTTGCGGGTCAAGTGAGCGAATGCGTACATTCGCTAGATGAGAACAACATAGAACAAAGCCGTCAAGCGCTTGAAGTTCTTCATAATCAAACCGCCGAATTACTCAACCAACATAAGCAATTTAAGCAAGAACTAAGCAAAGCCAAACAACTACACGAAAAAACACAAAAGCAGCTAACTCAACTTCGTAAACAGCATATTATTGATAGCCAAACAGGGCTTTATAAGCGACATTATTTAACGCAACAAACCCAAGTGTGGACTAATCAACAAAAATCTATTTGCGCAATAGCGATTCAAATAGACAACCTTGATCACTTTACTAAAAATTATGGTGATATTATTGGTGAAGTCATTTTGAGTAAAGTCGCTAAGCAAGTGCAAAAATATGTTTTTCAAAGTGGCTTACCTGGTCGCACAGCAAAAGATCAATTTACTGTTCTCCTCGCCGACATAGACCCAGATACAGCTAATGTTATTGCCGAAAAAGTACGAAATGGGGTCGAAAAGCTACGCTTTGTTAGTTCAAAAACAGGTATCAAGCTACCAAGTATTGGCTTATCACTAGGAATTGCTCAGCATCAACAAGAAGATGATTTTAATCAGTTAGCAAAAAAAGCATCTCATGCGGCTTTTAAAGCACGTTCATTAGGTCAAAGTAGTTACACTGCAGGGCAATAAATCACCTGATAAATCATATTCAAATTGCACCTACTGTGTACAATAAAGTACACTAACCTCTATTGTCACGATAGAGATTAATCATGAACGAAACCGAACAAAAGACCACGCATTTTGGTTATAAAACAGTAGCCGAGAACGATAAAGCTTCTATGGTTGCTGATGTATTTCACTCAGTAGCTGCAAAATACGATGTAATGAATGATTTAATGTCTTTTGGGGTGCATCGTTTATGGAAACGTCAAACTATTGCAAGCTCAGGTGTTCGTAAAGGCCATCATGTACTCGATTTAGCCGGCGGCACTGGCGACTTAACGGCAAAGTTTAGCCAATTAGTGGGCGAAACGGGTCAAGTTGTTTTGGGTGATATAAACTCATCTATGCTTAAAGTTGGTCGTGAAAAACTGCATAATCTTGGATTAGTGGGCAATATCGACTACGTACAAATGAATGCAGAAATGCTACCGTTCCCAGATAATAGCTTTGATGTGATCACTATTGCCTTTGGCTTACGTAACGTTACCGATAAAGACAAAGCATTACGCTCTATGTACCGCATTTTAAAGCCAGGTGGTCGTTTACTTGTTTTAGAGTTTTCAAAACCAGAGCATGACGTACTTAGTAAAGCTTACGATTTTTACTCATTTAATTTATTGCCTACAATGGGTAAGCTAGTTGCTAACGACAGTGAATCGTATAAGTATTTAGCTGAATCTATTCGAATGCATCCAGATCAAGACACGCTAAAAGCGATGATGGAAGATGCAGGCTTTGAGCAAACAACATACCAAAACCTCACAGGCGGAATTGTTGCGCTGCACCGTGGTTTTAAATATTAAGGCTAGCAGTTATGGCGCTTGAGAAAATAACAAAAAATAATAATGATGCAATGCCATCTGAATTTTTTATGTTACCTAATTTTGTACTTTCGCTTATTGAGCGTGTACTAAATCAAGCACTTAGCCTTGACCCACAATTATCTGAAAAGCTAAGCGCCGTTAAACATCAGCGCTTAGTGGTTGAAGTAAGAGATTGGCAACAAAGCATCCAACTTGTTTATAGCGCTGAGCAATTACACTTATACAGTGCTCAAAATAATGAAAACGCAGATTGTATGATCAGCGCAGACATAGACACGCTTTTAGCGCTTAAAAACCCAGCTATGCTTACCCAGTTAATTCGCCAAGATAAGCTCGACTTACAAGGCGATTTAAATATTGCGCAAACTTATAGCAATGCGTTTTCAGGCATTGATATTGATTGGCCTGAACAGCTCTCTAGATACATTGGCGATACCCCCGCTCAGCAGTTATATCTGCACTTAAAAAAACTAAAACAAAAGAGCAGCAAAACCAACACTAAAATAAGTACAATGCTTACAAGTTTATGCCAAGATGAGCTCGCAATTACTATTCACCCATTGGAACTTGAGCAATTTAAACAAAAAAATAGAGAACTCAAAGGCCAAGTCGCTGCTGTTGAGCAGCGTATAAATACCTTGTTAAACTCTTTTTCACCTTCAAACACCCGCTAAGGATTTTTTGTGTCGACTGCACGTTTGTATAACATCACCAAAACATTACTTAGCTATGGGTTAGACGAGCTAATTCCAAAACATAAGATCCCTTGGTTTGGTAAAGTAGCTCGTGGCAGTTTGTTTTGGCTGCGTAATCAGCACAAAGAAAAACCTGCAGGGCTACGCTTACGTTTGGCACTACAAGAGCTTGGTCCTGTTTGGATTAAATTTGGCCAAATGCTCTCAACTCGTCGTGACTTACTCCCTCATGATATCGCTTTAGAGCTTGCGTTTTTACAAGATCAAGTTCAGCCATTTGAAGGCGCACTTGCACAAAAAATTATAGAAAAAGCCCTAGAAATTAACGATATAAGTGAGTTGTTTAGTGAGTTTTCACAAATTCCACTGGCCTCAGCATCTATAGCGCAAGTACATACAGCAAAGCTTATTGATGAGCAAAGCATTGAGCAAGATGTAGTAATTAAGGTTATTAGACCCAATATTTACGAGCAAATTAATGCCGACTTAGCGTTAATGGAAAAGCTCGCTAAGGTACTTGCAAAAGTCCATAACGAATCAAAACGTCTACGCCCCGTTGAAGTGGTTAAAGAATACAAAAAAACACTCCTAGACGAGCTCGACTTAATGCGCGAAGGTGCCAATGGCATTCAACTAAAACGCAATTTTGAAGGCTCTGATTCATTATATATCCCTGCAGTTTACAGTGATTACAGCCGTAGCAATGTGCTGGTAATGGAGCGTATTTACGGTATACCTGTGTCTGATACGGATGCATTACTGGCGCAAAACACTAATATGAAATTACTTGCTGAGCGCGGCGTAGAAGTGTTTTTTACGCAGGTGTTTAGAGACAGCTTTTTTCATGCCGACATGCACCCTGGTAATATATTCGTCTCTCGCGAGCATCCTGAAAATCCAATGTATATCGGTATTGATTGCGGTATAGTTGGTACGTTAAGCAAAGAAGATAAACGCTATTTAGCTGAAAACTTTATCGCCTTTTTTAATCGTGATTATCGCCAAGTTGCACAGCTACACGTAGATTCTGGTTGGGTACCACCAGATACTAGCATTGAAGAATTTGAATTTGCGATTCGCACAGTTTGCGAGCCTATATTTAATAAACCTTTGGCTGAAATTTCATTTGGTCACGTACTCGTAAATCTATTTAATACTGCACGTCGTTTTAACATGCAAGTACAACCGCAATTAGTATTGCTACAAAAAACCTTATTATACGTTGAAGGATTAGGGCGTCAGCTTTACCCGCAACTCGACTTATGGAAAACAGCCAAACCCTTTTTAGAAGATTGGGTGAAGCAGCAAGTTGGACCGCTATCAGTACTGAAGCAAATGTATGCTAACTTGCCATTTTGGGCTGAAAAAATGCCTGAACTACCTGATCTAATTTACCAAAATTTAAAGCGTGCACCACACGCTCATCAACCTCAAGAACAAAAGGTATCTCATAAACCTTTAATATTGAGTTTATTTGGTAGTGCTACAATGATTATGGCAACACTTTGTTATTTACAGCACGATTTAGTAGCTGCAAGCATTGCAATAGCCTTATCTGCTATTAGCTTTATTGCAGCATGGCGCAACGCATAAACTGAGTGCTATTTGCGCTATTGGGCGTATAATTAGTATTTAAAATATACATTTAACCGTTTTATATATTGGAGAAAACCATGGGTTTTGGTGGTATTAGTATTTGGCAATTATTAATTGTTTTAGCGATCATAGTTTTACTTTTCGGCACAAAAAAACTACGCGGTATGGGTGGTGATATTGGAGGCGCTGTTAAAGGCTTCAAAAAAGCAATGTCGGACGACACAGCGAGTGAGCAAGAAAAGTCAGAGCAAATTCAACAATCAGAAAAAAGCACCGTTGACGACTCAACCAATACTGAAAAAAACAAAGATAGCAATAAGGTTTAATTAGTATGGGGATGTGGGAGCTTGTTGTTATTTTTATTGTTGGCTTAGTGGTGCTCGGTCCTGAGCGCTTACCTGTTGCTATTAGAACAGTGAGTAAATGGGTTAAAACCGCTAAATCACTTGCCAACTCGGTAAAAGCCGAAGTAAGTGAAGAACTGCGTATTCATGAACTTCACGAAAACCTTAAAAAAGCAGAACAACAAGAACTAAAAGACTTAAGCCCTGAGCTACAAA
Source organism: Pseudoalteromonas sp. c7(2019) (assembly GCF_011378625.1). Taxonomy (NCBI): domain Bacteria; kingdom Pseudomonadati; phylum Pseudomonadota; class Gammaproteobacteria; order Alteromonadales; family Pseudoalteromonadaceae; genus Pseudoalteromonas; species Pseudoalteromonas sp. c7(2019). The sequence continues at coordinate 8,581 of NZ_WTKS01000019.1, forward strand.
GTTCATTAACAGAGCTACAAAAAGCGGCTGAATCAGTTACTCACAGCTACAAAAAAACACAATCTGATACATCAAATAACCAACAATTTGATGAGAAAAAGTGAAATTTATTTCTCACTTTGTGGTCAACTTACTACATGGTATAAAAAATAATGGCTGAGGAAGTAAAATCGGGGTTTGTAGCGCATTTAATTGAGTTACGTGATCGGCTAATAAAAGCACTATTGAGCATTTTAGTTATTTTCATTGCCATAGTATATTTTGCGAATGATATTTACGCCTTTGTTGCACAGCCGTTAGTTTCGCATTTGCCAAGTACTGCGACTATGATTGCAACCGATGTAACAGCCCCCTTTTTTGCACCTTTCAAACTTACTTTATTTGTCGCTTTATTTGCGTCGATTCCGTGGATATTGCATCAAATTTGGGGCTTTATAGCACCGGGGTTATATCAGCACGAAAAAAAAATGCTCATGCCCATTCTCGCCTCAAGTATAATATTATTTTATGGCGGCATAGCTTTTTGTTATTTTGTAGTTCTGCCAATTATTTTAGGCTTTTTTACAAGTACCGGCCCCGAAATGATGACCCTTGCGCCCGACATAAGTAGCTATTTAGGGTTTGTATTAAAACTATTTTTTGCATTCGGTATCGCTTTCGAAATTCCAGTAGCTATTATGCTGCTATGCTGGAGTGGCGCAACAACAACAAAAAGTTTAAAAGAAAAGCGCCCTTATATCGTCGTGGGTGTTTTTGTAGTCGCGATGTTTTTAACACCGCCTGATGTTTTATCACAAACATTATTAGCATTTCCGATGCTTCTTTTGTTTGAACTAGGTTTAATTTTAGCAAAATTTTATACCGCCAAACCACAAAAAGAATCTGAGGAATAAAATGAAAAAACAACTACTCTCACTATTGGTTTTATTAAGTGCGCCTACTTTTGCTGCGCAAACTGAATTTAATACTCAAGCGTTACAGGCATGTAGCTTTATTGAAAATGACTTTAACCGATTACTTTGCTATGACAATACAATTGCTGGTAAATCACTAACAAAGCCAACAATAACAAAAACGCTCACTCCACCAACGGCTAACAATGTACCTCAAGTCGTAGTTGCTGCACCAATTCAAGCAAAGGCAAAAGCTGACGATTTTGGCTTAGAGCACAAAGAATCACAGGTAGAAAAAGAGACTGAAATTAAAGCTATGGTTACTTCAGTGAAAGAAGCAGCTTATGGCGAGTTAATTATTTCGCTAGATAACGGCCAACAATGGCGTCAAATTGGCTCTGACAGCATGCGTTTAAAAGAAAACGATACAATTGTAATCAGCCGTGGTGCATTCAACTCCTTTTTACTGAAACAAGACGGTAAAAACCGCTCTATTCGCGTTAAACGTACTAAGTAATGTCATATACGTTAATTGATGCTGGAGTTAACTTAACTAATCATCAATTTGATGACCAGCATTATGATGTAATTACCCGTGCAAGCGAAGCCGGTGTTACAAATATGCTTATTATAGGTTGTGATATTGCGAGTAGTCAGCAATCACTTGAACTTGCGATAAAACATCTCCAATATTCTACGGCGGGTGTCCACCCACATGATGCTAAATCGGCGACGAATGAATTAGAAGCACAATTAACTGCACTTGCAAACAATAAGCAAGTCATAGCGATTGGTGAATGCGGCCTTGATTATAACCGTGACTTTTCGCCTCGCGATGTACAGCGTAGTGTTTTTAGACGCCACCTAGCACTTGCCGAAAAATTAGATTTACCTGTTTACTTACATGAACGTGATGCAAGTGACGACATGCTAAGTATTTTAAAAGAGTTTAATATTCGCGGTGTACTCCACTGCTTTACGGGTAACTCAGCAGCTCTAAAGCAATATTTAGATTTAGGTCTGTATATTGGTATAACGGGTTGGGTATGTGATGAAAGGCGTGGTAAAGATTTACAACAACTAGTGCCTAGCATTCCTCTAGATCGATTATTAATAGAAACTGATGCACCATTTTTAATTCCACGAACAGTTAAGCCAAAACCTAAATCGCGTAAAAATGAACCTGCTCTGCTTCCTTATATTTGCCAAACAGTTGCGCAACTTTATCAAATAGATGAAGAAGTTGTGGCCCGCAAAACTACAGAAAACTTTTACAATGTTTTTGGTTTAAAGAGCTGCTAATGGCGTGCGCAAAAGCATTACTAAGTTTATTGATGCTTCTTTGCACTTTTTGCTCTTTCGCAAGCCCTGTAATAATAAAACATGATTTTAACTCCCAAAACATTAATAACCTGCATTACTCTTTTGAACCAACTTCGCTATTAGATGCACAACAAAGTAGCCATATACAGTGGCAAAAAAACACAGGTAAACCTCTTAACCTAGGTCTTGAGCAGCGTTCTGTATGGATGAAATTTAAAATAAAAAACACGCTTAGTTATAATACCGAACAACTGTTGTCACTAAACAACCCTCTGCTAAACGACGTTCAAGTATATCAGTTACATAACTCGCAATTAATTTCTCACACCCAAATTGGCGATGGATACCCCCTTAATAAACGTGCGATTAAGAGTGAATCTTTATTAGTTAAACTAATTAGCCCTGCAAATAGCGAAACCATTATTATTATGAGAGTGACGAATAGCTCCGGCTTGCGAGTCCCTTTAACGCTGTGGCAACCAGAAGCTTATTTGGCACATAAAGGTAAACTTAATTTACTCTATGGCTTATTGATTGGTTTTATATTTTCTTTAGGCGTGAGTTGCTTAGTTTTATATAGTTTTTCACGTAAACGTTATTTTGTTTATGCTGGATTAATTACCCTCACATTAGGTAGCTTATTAGCCTACATTTGTGGCTTTGGCCTAAAATATATTCACCCTAATTTGCCAGCGTTACAGCAAGTTATGATCCCTATATTACTTATTCTTATTGCTTTAATGCTTTTGCCTTTACAAAAGCAAATTTGCCATCCAAAGCCCTCTTTTTTACTAATGGTTCAAAAAGTGATAGTTAATGCATTAGGTGTCTCGTTATTGTTTATTTGGCTATTTCCAACCCATATAGTGACACTATTTTGCTTAACTACTATCCCAATCGTTTTAGGCTTTTATATTGCAACTACACTTATGTGCATACGTTTATCACCTTCTAAACCTAATAAAGCGCTACTGCTCGTATTAGTTTTTTTCTTGGTGGTGATGCTTTATTTTATTATTGCAGTAATAGGGTTATACGCCTTTGACAGAAGTACATTAGCATTTGTATTTACATGCTTTTTTAGCTGCACATTTTGTCTATGCTACAGTGTAATGAAGTTATTTATTTTGCAACGTGATGAAGAAGTAATTGCTCAGCAAACCTTGATTGCTGAAAATGCAGCTCAAGATACGCTACTTAAAGAGCGCTTAAAGTTACAAGAAAAAACACGCCAAGAACTCGAATCACAAGTCGACGAACGCACCTTTGAATTACAAGTTACACTCAGAGAACTTGAAGAAAAAAACCGCTCACTTGAGTTACTCAATACCGAAGACGCTTTAACCGGAATAAAAAACAGACGCTTTTTTGATAAAAAGCTAATAATGGAGATTCGTCGGTCTCGCCGAGAACAAACGCCGCTTAGTATTGTTATGCTTGATATAGACCGATTCAAAAGCATTAACGATACATACGGACACATAATTGGCGATCAAGTTATTAAAGCAGTATCTGACCTTATAAAAGATCATTTAAAGCGACCACTCGATGAAGTTGCTCGTTATGGCGGTGAAGAGTTTGTGGTGCTATTACCTAATACCCCCAGCGAAGGTGCACAAGACATAGCTGAAAAAATACGAGCAGCTATCTCAGCCAGTACAGTAACGGTTGCCAATAATGATATTCAATTTACAATTAGCGCTGGTGTATACACCAGCATTGCTGATGATGTTAGCAACCCTCAAATTTTTACTGAGTGCGCCGACAAAGCACTTTATTACGCAAAGCAACATGGCCGTAATCAAGTAATCACTTTTCCATTACCACAGTAGGAGCATATTAATATGGCCCAGTCAGGATTAGACCTTTTCCCGTATACTCGCATGCGCAGAATGCGCCGCAGCGACTTTTCTCGCCGCTTAATGGCCGAAAACCAACTTAGCGTAAACGATTTAATTTACCCTGTATTTGTACTAGAAGGTAAAAATCGTCGCGAAGCAATTGAATCAATGCCTGGTATTGAACGTCTATCGATAGATTTACTATTACTTGAGGCAAAAGAACTTGTTGAGCTTGGCGTACCTGCCGTTGCTATTTTTCCGGTAACCCCTGCGGACAAAAAATCACTATTTGCCGAAGAAGCATATAATGACGATGGCTTAGTGCAACGCACTGTTCGCGCTTTAAAAGAAGCCTTTCCTGAGTTGGGTGTAATTACTGATGGTGCACTTGATCCATTCACGACGCACGGTCAAGACGGCATTATTGATGACACAGGCTATGTAATAAACGACGTAACCACCGAAATTTTAGTTAAACAAGCACTCTCGCATGCAGAAGCGGGCGCTGATGTAATTGCCCCTTCGGACATGATGGATGGCCGTATTGCTGCAATTCGTGAAGCACTTGAAGCTGATGGGTTTGTGCATACCCGTATTATGGCCTACTCAGCTAAATACGCATCTAGCTACTATGGCCCATTTAGAGACGCAATAGGTTCTGCTGGGAACTTAAAAGGTGCCGATAAAAAAACCTACCAAATGGACCCAGCAAACTCTGATGAAGCAATACGTGAAGTCGCATTAGACTTACAAGAAGGCGCTGATATGGTCATGGTTAAGCCTGGCATGCCTTATTTAGATATTGTACGTCGTGTTAAAGACGAGTTTGGTGTACCTACTTTCGCATATCAGGTAAGTGGCGAGTATGCAATGCACAAAGCAGCTATTGATAACGGTTGGTTAAGTGAGGAAGCTACTATAATGGAGTCTTTACTTGCATTTAAGCGTGCAGGCGCTGATGGAATATTGACCTATTTTGCTAAGCAAGCCGCACAATACCTAGCTAAAAAGTAAGGTTTTTATAAAAAGGCGGTTAAACTGCCTTTTATTTACATTTGTTTACATTTTTGTATTATTTTCGTCATATTTATTCTCTAAACTGGTGTCCCATTTTGGGATTAATACACGGGAATAATAAAAAAATGTTTAAAACAAAAATAACACCACTCGCACTTGTTATAGCAAGTCTCAGTGCACCAGCCTCTGCAGATCTAATCATTTCAGAATACATAGAGGGAAGCAGTAATAATAAAGCAATTGAGCTTTATAATAATGCACCTACCTCAATAGTACTTGATGGATACACATTAGGACTGTATTCAAACGGTAGCGATACTGTAGGAAATTCTATTGCTTTAACAGGTGAATTAGCTGCAAATACAACATACGTAATTGCCAACTCCGGCGCAATTGAAGACATACTAAGTATTTCCGATACTACTAGCACTGTTACATTTTACAACGGTGACGATGCTCTTGTGTTAACAAAAGATGGTATTGTAGTCGATAGCTTTGGTCAAGTGGGTGTAGATCCAGGGTCATTTTGGTCTGATGCCTCAGCACAAACGCAAAACAAAACACTCCGTAGAAAAGACAGTATTACAACAGGCCGCACTGATTCAACATCAGCGTTTAGCCCTAGCGATGAATGGGTTCAATTTGATATAGATACATTCGATGGATTAGGTTCTCATTCTGGTTCTGAAGGCAGTGCTCCTGAACCAATTCCAGAACCAGAACCACTTGAACCACTTGTTTGTGGCGCAGAAAAAGTACTAATTAACGCTATACAAGGCGATAGCTCTGCAAGCCCGCTTGTTAATACTTTAGTAGAGTTTGAGGGTATTGTAACCGCAGACTTCCAAGATGATGATCAATTAAAAGGCTTTTTCGTTAGCTCACTTGCTGCTGACATAGATGCAAATCCTCTCACCTCTGAAGGTGTATTTGTTTATTTTGCAGATATTGACGTAAACGTAGGCGACCATGTACGTGTACAAGGTACTGTAGAAGAATATTTTGATGCAACACAAATCGGCAGTGTTAGCCAAGTTGCCGTATGTGGCACTGGTTTAGCTGCAGCAGCTACAAAAATCACTTTACCTTTAGCTGATACAACTGATTTAGAAGCTTTTGAAGGTATGTTAGTTACATTAGAACAACCATTAGTAGTAACTAATAACTTTGGCCTTGGTCGATATGGTGAAGTTGAATTAGCAACAGAACGCTTGTATCAAGGTACCCAAGTTGCATTACCTGGAGATGCAGCTAATGCAGTTGAAACTGAAAATCTACTTAAAAATATTTTACTAGATGATGGCTCTACAGTACAAAACTTAGACCCTACAGCCTACCCAACTCCAGGCTTATCAGCAGAAAATACATTACGTACTGGCGATACAGTTAATACGGTTACGGGGGCACTTGCTTATAGCTTTAGCCTTTACAGAATCCACCCAACTGTAGCACCTTCGTTTATTGCAACAAATGCACGTGAAAATGCGCCTGAACTTAATGCTGAAGCAGATTTACGTGTAGCTAGCTTTAACGTACTTAATTACTTTAATGGTGATGGCCAAGGCGGAGGGTTCCCGACAGCCCGAGGTGCAGATTCAGAAGCTGAATTTACTCGCCAAGAAGCTAAAATTGTAAGTGCCATTAGCGCTATCCAGGCCGATGTTGTTGGTTTAATGGAAATTGAAAATGATGGTTTTGGCGAATTTAGTGCAATTGCAAGCTTAGTAGATGCATTAAATGACGCTGATAGTGCTAACAACTATGCATTTGTTGATTTTAACGTAGATCAAATTGGTACCGATGCAATTACTACCGCACTTATCTATCGTGCTAACAAAGTAGAAGAAGTAGGTACTGCTGCTATTACGACTGAGGCTCCATTTGATTTTAGTAACCGTGCTCCAATTGCACAAAGCTTTAAATCATTAGAAACTGATGAAGTATTTACTGTTGCTGTGTCACACCTTAAATCTAAAAGCTGTGGTAGTGCTTCTGGAAACAATGCAGATTCAGGTGATGGACAAGGCTGTTGGAATGAAATACGCACAGAAGGTGCTAATGCATTCGCAAATTGGCTTGATAGCAAACCAACCGGTGTTGACGACGAAGATACTATTTTAGTCGGCGATATGAATGCTTACGCAATGGAAGATCCTATACGTGCATTTGCTGATAAAGGCTACAAAAATGTAGTTGCAGAAATTGATGGTGATACGCTTGGTTATTCTTACAGTTTTTCTGGTCGCGCAGGTAGTTTAGATCATGCAGTAGCTACCCAATCACTACTTAGCAAAATTGTCGCAGCAACAGATTGGCACATCAACGCAGATGAACCTATTTCTCTTGATTACAATGTAGAGTTTAAAAGCGAAGGTCAACAATCTAGTTTGTATTCTGAAAGTGCATACCGCGCATCAGATCACGACCCTGTAATTATTGATATTAAATCTGAAATCACTTTAACACCTGAAGAACAAACGCCAGTTATTAAAGCTGATCAAGTTTTTGCAGTCGATGAAAACAGCGCAATTGGAACAATTATCGGCACACTCGATTTTAGTGATCCAAATGCCGATGAATCACCAGTTGTTAAATTTATTACATCTGATAATGACAGCGTTTCTATTAACAATCAGGGGCAGCTAATTGTTGCTGGAGAGATTGATTACGAATTTGAAAATCGTATTACTTTAACAGTGCAAGCTCAGGATAGCGTGGGTAACTTATCTAACGTTGAAAAAGTAGCCGTGAAAGTAAATAACTTACGCTCAGATGATGATAATGATGCAGGTTCATTATTATGGTTATCACTTCTTTTAGCACCACTATCAATAGTGCGTCGATTTAAAAAGAAATAACTAAGTTAAATCTAAACATTTAAAAGCCGCTCTTGCGGCTTTTTTATTTTATACAAATGTAATTCAGACAAGCTTCATTAAACCCCCCGTAATATGTTCAGACGATCTGTGAATCTTCTAGTAATTAATCAGTAACAACTACATACATTTGAGTGAATTTTACACAACAAAACCTCAGTGAATTATGTATATAAATATTACCTATTGAAAAATATGAACTTTTATTAAGGTTTAAATTTTGCTCTAAGTTATTTAGAAGATACTTACAAAATAAAATCAATATTTACCCTAAACGTAAAAATAAGTCGTGTTTTTATAAAGGAATGAGAATGAAACAACTAACCCAAAATCTGCCTAAATGGCAAAAGAAGTCAGCACCACTACTGGGTCTACTTATTATTTTTTCGACTTGGGGCAATAGCAACCAAGCGATTGCTGCAACCGTTGATGTAGCAATCCCACAAAGTAGCTTATTTGACGTAATTAGCGCCCGCGCTAAAAAGTTAGCAAGCGAAGAATACGTGGCGCCTAAAAACATTGAGCTTGAAGCACTTAACAATATTGATTATCAAGATTACCGTTCAATTCGATTTAAAAAAGACAAAGCAGTATGGAAAGATGAAGGCCTGTACGAGCTGCAATTATTCCATCCTGGTTTTTTATATAAAACACCTGTGACAATAAATACCGTTGATAGCGACTCTAAACGCAGTCGCTTACCTTTCAGTACTGACTTTTACCAATACGATGGCACTGCTGCACCACTACAAGAAGAAATAGCTAAAAGTGTTGCGGATACTCAACTAGGCCATGCTGGATTTCGTGTGCATTACCCGTTAAATACTAACGAGTATAAAGACGAAGTAATGGTATTTCAGGGAGCATCGTATTTTAGAGTTGTTGGCCCTCAGCAAGTTTATGGATTATCAGCTAGAGGCCTTGCCATTGATACTGCAGAAAATTCAGGTGAAGAATTTCCAATGTTCAAAGAGTTTTGGTTAGTTAAACCAAAGGCCGACCAAACACAAATTACCATTTTTGCATTATTAGATAGCCCATCTATATCGGGTGCATACAAGTTTAATGTTGACCCTACAACTAATATGCTAGTTGATGTTGATATGCAGATATTTGCACGTAAAGACATTAAAAAGCTCGGCGTAGCTCCATTAACGAGTATGTTTTACCACGGTGAAAACAGTACCAAATTTTTTGATGACTATCGCCCTGAAGTTCATGACTCGGATGGCCTATTAACTCAATCTGCTGATGATAAATGGGTATGGCGCCCTCTTAACAACCCTTCACAGCTAAGTGTAACTTCGTTTTCATACAATAATCCAAAAGGTTTTGGGTTAGCTCAACGAGATCGAGATTTTAATAACTATCTGGACACAGAAGCACATTACCACAACCGCCCTAGTCTATGGATTGAACCACAAGGTGAATGGGGAAATGGCCGTGTAGAGCTTGTAGAGATACCTACTGACACAGAAACTAACGACAATATCGTCAGTTACTGGGTACCAGAAAAGCCAATGAAAGCCGGTGATTCGTTAAAGCTAAGCTACAAAATGACGACCTTTAATGCAGCTTTAACTCAGCACGAAAAAGCGAGAGTACTGCGCACAAGGATCGGTAGCGCCGCTTTACCAGGTGAAGACAACCCTCCACCAAAAAGCCATCGCCAATTTACTGTTGATTTTACTGGGTCAGAAATAAATCAACTCTCTGAACAGTTAAAGCTAGATGCCGACATTCAACTTACAACAGGCGAAGTAACCGACGTGAATGTACAAAAACTGCCTGATTCACGCGGATGGCGTGTAGCCTTTAAAATTGCACCACAGGACGATCAACCCGTTGATATGCGTTTATCGTTAAAACTACGTGATAAAGAAATTAGCGAGGTATGGAGTTATGTTTGGTACCCAAATGACATCAAGTAATAAAGGTAAGGGCACTCCAATGCCATTCAAAACATTAAGAGTTTGGCTATTTGCTATTGCAGCGCTTGGCACATCTGGCTACGGCATATCTATTATGTTTGAGATTTTAAGCTCAAACGGTATGACATTACTTGAGTATGCTCTTTTAGTATTATTCTCAATCACTTTTGCCTGGATTGTAACGGCATTTTGTAGTGGAACAATCGGCTTTGTATTACAGCTATTACGAATTGACCCACTTACGCTAAAGCGTATTAAACCAATTGAGTTCAATAGTGAGGCAATTAACGCCCAAAAAACCGCCGTTGTAATGCCTATTTACAACGAAGATACCCACCGTGTTATCGCGGGCTTTGAAGTTAGTCTGCAATCGTTAAAAGAAACAGGTCAACTTGCAAACTTCGATTTTTATCTATTAAGCGACACGCAAGACCCAGAAATAGCTAAAAACGAGCTAAGTGCATGGCATGCATTGTGTGAACGTTTAGGTGATACGGCTAAAAACGTTTTTTATCGTCGTCGCGAAGATAACAAACACCGTAAAGTAGGTAACCTAACCGACTTTTGTGAGCGCTGGGGCAGCCAGTACGACCATATGATTGTGCTTGATGCAGATAGCGTAATGACCGGGAAATGTATGTTAGAGCTTACTACAAGTATGCTCAACAACCCACAAGCAGGCCTGATCCAAACTATTCCGATCCCTGTTCGTCAAGATACCTTTTTTGGCCGCTTTTTACAGTTTGCGTCAGTGCTATATAGCCCAATGCTCGCTACTGGCTCAGCTTTTTGGCAAACTGATAAAGCCAACTACTGGGGTCATAATGCAATCATTAGAGTTGAAGCATTTATAACGTGCTGTGGCTTGCCAACACTAAAAGGTAATGCACCTTTTGGCGGCGAAATTTTAAGTCATGACTTTGTAGAAGCTTCACTACTTCACAGTGCTGGTTGGGATGTATTGTTGCTATCAGATATTGAAGGTAGCTATGAAGAAGTACCAAGTAACATTCTAGACTACGCTGTACGTGATAGACGCTGGGTGCAAGGTAATATTCAGCACTTAGGTTTACTATCGTCATCCAAATTAAAATTAATGAGTAAGCTACACTTTTTACTCGGTGCCACAGCCTATATTTCATCACTAATTTGGCTCTCAATGCTAGCGCTAAGTACTATTGATGCAGTAACGCGCGCATTAAATAGTGATGTGTACTTTAACCGTGTTTATCAATTATTCCCTACATGGCAAATAGCTAAAACCGATCTGATTGATTCACTCTTGTATTTAACTATTGTTATTTTATTAATGCCTAAACTAATGGGCATAATAGTAACCTTAATACATAGAAACAAACGCTTTGGTGGTTCAATTAAGCTCATACTAGGTTCAATCATTGAAACCGTATTCGCTATTATTGTTGCCCCATTAATGATGGTATTTCATGCTTACTTTGTACTTTGTGTGTTTTTAGGTAAAAAAGTGAAGTGGGATGCACAACCGCGCGAAGGTCGTATGGTTCCGTGGAAAGAGGCGTTTGGTTATACGTTATTCTCAACTATTGTGGCTATTGCATGGGGTTGTACGGCTTACTACTTCACGCCAGTATTCTTTTGGTGGTTATCACCTATATTGCTGGGCTTAGTATTAGGCGCTCCGATTATCCGTTATACCAGTAGCATTAAACTCGGTGTACAACTAAGAAAGTTAGGTATATTTATTTGCCCTAGTGAAGTTGATAACGACTCAACTCTAGAAGCACTTAAAATACATCTAAAAGAAATTTCGGTACCAAAGGAAGGTGCTTATCCACAAACAATACCGGCACTACCACAAGAGCAGTTGGTAACAATGCCTATCCAGTCTTTTAAGAAGCCACGCAGGCTAAAGATGAAAGCGCTAAAAGCTAAGGCTATAAAAAAGTTTAATTAGCGCGTTATAAAATACAAAAACAAAAAAGGAGCGATTAATCGCTCCTTTTTGCTATCTAAATTAAAGATCAAGCATTGCATTTATCGCTAATATTTTCAATTTTGTTAGCTAACTTATTGCAGTACATTTTAGAAATAGCTGATTGCGTTTCATCATCAAGTTGCCAGTTATAAAAATGGAACGTTTTACCATTATCTAACTCCACCTTAAAAATGGTGAAAAGAAAAAACGAACTAAATGATACGCAACTAATTTCCTCGCTATTGATATAACGCTTTGTGCATAAACGCGTATAACAAATGCCTGCTTTATAACAATGTAAAAAACGAAGATGAAGAATATTAAAAGTAGTAATAATCAGTAGAGCTGGCATTACAGTGAGAAAAACAATTTTTAGGTTCACAGAAAATATAATATGAATTAAAAATATTAAGCTGAATGCTAAAACGCATTTTGTAAATTGTAGCCACCAGTTTGGTGCTAATTTAATAGATTTCATGATTGTTACGTCTTATATAGAATTAATAGCAAACGTCTCTGCTGCGGAGACTTCCTTATCTGACTTTAGAGCTCTAGTCTAAAAGTGCTAGTATTCTACATTACGTATATAGATGCATCAATAGAAGTTCTTAAAATTCATACAGTTACATTTACTTTACAATTAACCTCTTATAAACCAACCAATTAAGTGATTGAGGTAAATAAATTGCTCTCTAGTACCTTTTTATTAATTAGTAACATAGGACTAATTAATAATAAAAAGTAGTTATAAACAACTAAAAAAATAAAACCAAATTATAGGCAATAAAAAACCCGCAACATGTGCGGGTTTTTTTAAAGAGTTAAAGAGCTAATTACTTAGCAGCTTTTTTCTCTTTTTCTGCAGCGATTACTGTATCAGCAACGTTTTGCGGACATGCAGCGTAGTGTGAGAACTCCATAGAGAACTGACCACGACCAGATGTCATTGTACGTAGTGTACCGATGTAACCGAACATTTCTGATAACGGTACGTCAGCTTTAATACGGCTGCCTGTTAAACCAGCTTCTTGGTCTTTCATCATGCCACGACGACGGTTAAGGTCACCGATTACGTCACCAACGTGATCTTCTGGAGTGAACACGTCAACATTCATGATTGGCTCAAGAAGTTGTGCGCCCGCTTTAGGGATCGATTGACGGAAAGCGCCTTTAGCAGCGATTTCGAACGCGATTGCAGATGAATCCACGGCATGGAAACCACCGTCGAAAAGTTCAATTTCAACGTCAAGTACAGGGAAGCCAGCTAGAACACCAGTACCCATCATTGACTTGAAGCCTTTCTCAACTGCAGGCCAGAATTCTTTAGGTACGTTACCACCAACAACTGATGATTTAAACGTGAAACCTGAAGCAACTTCGCCTGGCTTGATGCGGTAGTCGATTTTACCGAACTGACCAGAACCACCAGATTGTTTCTTATGCGTGTAGCTATCTTCAATTTCTTTAGTGATAGTTTCACGGTAAGCAACTTGTGGTTGACCAACAATAAGGTCTACGCCGTAAGTACGCTTAAGAATATCTACTTTGATATCTAAGTGAAGCTCACCCATACCTTTAAGGATAGTCTCGCCTGAATCTTCATCAGTCTCAACTTGGAAAGATGGATCTTCTGCAACCATTTTACCGATAGCAACACCCATTTTCTCATTACCGCCTTTATCTTTAGGCTGTACAGCAATCGAGATTACTGGAGTTGGGAATACCATTGGCTCAAGTGTTACTGGGTGCTTAGGATCACATAGAGTGTGACCAGTTTGCACGTTTTTCATACCTACGATAGCAATGATGTCACCAGCTTGTGCGCTAGTTAATTCGTTACGATCATCTGCTTGCATCTCAACCATACGGCCAACACGCTCAGTTTTACCAGTAAACGAGTTAAGGATAGTGTCACCCTTGTTTAGTTTACCTGAGTAAATACGTACGAATGTTAATGCACCAAAACGGTCATCCATTATTTTGAATGCTAACGCTTTGAAAGGTTCGTCAGTAGATACTACTGCGAACTCGCCATTTTCGTTACCTTCTTCATCCATAAGAGGTTGAGGATCAACTTCTGTAGGACATGGTAAGTAATCAACAACAGCGTCAAGAATAAGCTGCATACCTTTGTTCTTAAACGCAGAACCACAGTATGTTGGGAAGAAAGCAAGGTCACGAGTACCTTTACGGATACAACGTTTGATGTCTTCTAAAGAAGGTGCTTCACCTTCCATGTAAGCTTCAAGTAGTGCATCGTCTTGCTCAAGGGCAGTTTCAACAAGCATTTCATAATACTCGTCAGTTTTATCTACCATGTCTGCAGGAATGTCTGTGATTTCGTAGTTTTCAGGAAGACCAGTGTCATCCCAAACGTATGCTTTTTTAGTTAAAACATCTACAACACCAACAAACTCATCTTCAATACCAATTGGTAAAGTCATGATTAGTGGAGTTGCGCCAAGTACTTTACGTACTTGCTCAGTTACACGGTAAAAATCAGCACCCATACGGTCTAATTTATTTACGAAGATAATACGTGCAACTTCTGAATCATTAGCATAACGCCAGTTAGTTTCTGATTGTGGTTCAACACCACCAGAACCACAGAACACACCGATGCCGCCATCTAGTACTTTAAGTGAACGGTAAACTTCAACTGTGAAGTCAACGTGTCCAGGAGTATCGATAACGTTAAAACGGTGATCTTTCCAGAAACAGCTTACAGCCGCAGACTGAATAGTAATACCGCGCTCAGCTTCTTGTTCCATGAAGTCAGTAGTAGATTCACCATCATGAACCTCACCAGTTTTATGGATTTGACCAGTAAGCTTTAGGATACGCTCAGTAGTCGTGGTCTTACCCGCATCAACGTGCGCGAAAATACCAATGTTTCTGTACTTCGATAAATCTGCCATTAATTTTGCTCTTAATAAAGTCGATAAATTATTCCGCAGGAGTATAACATCACTTAAAGCGAACATCACCATACAAGCCGCTTAAAATGCAATCAATTCAACATATTTTTTTTATCGTCAGAATCTATTAAATATCAAACATAACAAAAAAAACGTAAGGCATTGAAATAAATGAAATTTAATATTTAAGCCTTAGGTACAAAAAGTTACTTCGCTATTTTATAGCAACGTTCAGGGCGGCCAATACTGCCATAACTTTGATCCGCTGTTAACTTACCTGATTCAAGCAAATACTCCAAGTAACGGCGTGCTGTAGAGCGACTAACACCAACCAAATCGCCCATTTGCTGAGCGGTAAATGCAGTGGTTGCGTGCTCTACAAAAGCATCATGTATTTTTTGCAGGGTAAGTTGATCGACCCCTTTTGGTAAACGAACAGACGTGTTGGTTTGCTGCTTTGAACCAAATAACGTATCAACCATTGACTGCGTTACTTCACTTGCATCAGAAAAACATTGCTGACGTGATTCAAAACGTGCGAGTGCTTGATCAAGTCGGTTTAACATTAATGGTTTTACTAAAAAGTCGCATGCACCTAACTGCATTGCTTTTTCAAGGGTTTCGACCTCTTTTGCAGCAGTGAGCAGCATAACCTCACTTTTAATCGTTCGACGTCGTAAGTCGGTCAATAAATCAAGTCCGTTACCATCAGGTAAATGTATATCGAGTAAAATCAAATCGGGTTCAATTGCATGCAGTAAGGCTGTTGCCGTGCTTAAATTACCTGCAATGCCCACTACCTGATACTGTGCTTGCCTTAAACTTTGCTTTGGCGTTTGACTACCTGCGACACCATTTGGTAATAACAAGTACTGCGCTAATAGCTGTGCTACCTCTACTTCGTCTTCAATTATTACTACTGAATACGTCATGTTTAATGCTCTTATTATTTTGGAATGTAAACACTTAGTCTTGCACCAAGTAGGTCTGACTCACCAATTTCTAACGTGCCACCGCATGAGTCTAAATTTGTTTTTACTAAATATAAACCAATACCATGCTCTGCTCCTGATTTAGAGCTGTACTGAGGGGTAAAAATAACATCATGGTCAGAACCTAACCCAAAGCCTGTATCTTCTACATCAAATAAGAGAGTTTGGCTGGTTTCATCAACGGTTACCCGTACTTTTGCAGAGCGAGAGTTCGATGACCTAATAGCAGCCTCAATCGCATTATCTATAAGGTTACCTAAAATAGATACAACTCGCTCGAGCATATCTTTACGTGCAATAACACCAAGTAGGCTGTCGGGGTTAAGCTCAAGCGCAACATTTAATTCTCTTGCTTTATGATATTTACCCACCAACAAACCAGCAAGCACAGGGTCTTGTATGCGCTCTAACAAGTTATGAATTTGTGCCTGAGAGCCCTGGCTTTCTTGCCCTATTATTTCTATAGCTTGTTCGTTTTTGCCCATTTGCACTAACGCACCAATTAAGTTGAGCTTATTAGAATAGTCATGAGTTTGTACCCTTAAAAGCTCTGCAAAAGCCTGAACTTTAGTAAGTTGTTGGCTTAAATACTCAAGTTCATCAGAGGGGCGCATACTCAGTAAAATACCATCCGCCTGCCCTTGCACTTGCAAAGAAAATCTCGATAATATAAGGCGTTTATCGGCGGCAAATAATTCAAAACCCACTATTTTACGTCGCTGATTACGCAATAAAAATTCTGCATGTTCAGGTAATAAATCGTTTAAGCTGAGGTTCTGATTAATAATTGAAGTTGGTTTATCTAATATTTCGCAGGCGCGTTGATTGAGTTTTCGTACTTTTCCGTCCGGGTCGAGTGCAATAATACCGCTGCGTACCGTATTTAAAATTGCATCTTGTTCTGAAAACAAACGTGCAATTTCATCTGGCTGCAGGCCAAAAATAGCATTTCTGACACGCTGTCCAATATAAATAGCCGCCAGTATACTTAAACCTACAAGTATTAAGCCCCATATTAAAATTTCACTACTGCGAGAGAGAATAAGCGGATCGATTGATTGTACTAAAAAACCAACCGATACAACGCCTACTATTTCATTATTACCTGCGTACACCGGCACTTTGCCACGAATTGATTCACCTAAGCTACCATGGGCCACCGAAATATAGCGTTCACCTTTTAATGCAGCTTGGCTATCGCCTCCGACCATTTTTTTGCCAATTTTATCTTCATCTGGATGCACAATACGAAGCGCATTTTCATCGCCAACAACAATAAAATCAGCACCTACAAGCTGTCGTAAATCTTCAATTTGCATGTTAATAGCGGTTAAGTCACTAGGTATTTTCAGTGCATTAATTACATCAGCACGTGTGGCAATACTGCTTGCTACAGCTAATGCTTTATCACCAATATGGTTATGTAAGCTTTGCGCTGTAAGTTGATACACCAACGCGCCAAATAATAAAGCCTGCAATACACACAATCCTGTTACCCAAATAATTAATCGTGTTTCTAATCGCTTAGGTTTTATGGCCATGTTTTGCAATGGATTTAGCTTGTTGGTGTTTTTCATTTCATTCTCAATTATGCATTTACTTTGTCTGCACGGCGTTGCATTAAATAATCTTTTAACGGAAACAACAGCACTAAAATTGAAATTACAAATATGCTCAATGTTAGCGGACGATCCCATAAAAAGCTTAATGAGCCATCAGAAATCATCATTGAACGACGGAAGTTTCGCTCAATCATATCTCCTAATATAAAACCTAATAATAATGGTGCCATAGGAAATGACAGTAATCGCAATACTAGCGCAACCACCGCAAATCCTACCATCATAAATAAGTCGAAGGTATTGAAGGACACTAAGTAAACACCAATTAAGCTAAAGAACAATATCATCACGGTGAGTACCGACTTAGGCATTGCTAATACTTTTGCAAAGTAAGGAATAAGCGGCAAATTTAAAATAAGCAGTACAATATTACCAAAGTACATACTTACAATAACCGCCCAAAATACACTTGGGTTTTCTTGCATAAGCATTGGACCTGGTTGAATGCCGTAAGCAATCAAAGCACCTAGCATAATTGCCGTAGTACCTGAGCCCGGAATACCAAGCGTTAACAGTGGAACAAACGATCCTGTACACGCCGCATTATTTGCCGACTCTGGCGCAGCTAAACCACGTAATGAGCCTTTACCAAACTTTTCTTTCAAACCTTTTGGCGCTAAATTTCGCTCTGTTGCATAAGCCATAAAGCTTGCAATAGTTGCACCAGCACCCGGTAACACCCCCACTATAAAACCTAAAATAGACGAGCGACCAATCACTGGTGCTATCTCTTTAATCTCGGCTTTACTTAACTTGGTTGAACCTATTTGCGGTGTGTCTGAGTCATTAATGTTTTTAGCATCTTTTTTCTCTGGTTTTACAACATTTACAAGCGCCTCGGCTAATGCAAACGTTGCCATAGCAACCAGTAAAAAGCTTATTCCGTCGAGTAAATCAGGTTGCCCAAAGGTAAATCGGTCAGTCCCTGATGATGGATCAATACCAACCGTTGCTAGCATCAAGCCAAACACAGTCATCATCATTGCTTTTAAAAATTGCCCTTTATTTGAAAATGCTGCAATAGCTGTTAAGCCTAAAAACATCAACACAACATAATCAGGGGATTGAAAACTCAATGACACTTTTGCTAATAAAGGTGCAGCTACCATTAATAATATGGCGCCAATCGTTCCGCCTATAAAGGAGGAATAAGCAGCAATTGCCAATGCTTTACCTGCGTGCCCTTGTTTAGCAAGCGGGTAGCCATCAAAGGAGGAAGCTACCGTACCCGCCACGCCAGGCGCATTAATTAAAATAGATGACGTAGAGCCACCAAAAATAGCGCCGTAATAAACACCCGCCATTAAAATCATGCCCGAATCGGCGCCAATGCTGTAAGTAATTGGGATCATCAAGGCAATTGCGGTAATTGGCCCCAATCCTGGTAACATACCTATAAAAGTACCTACCAAGCAGCCAGCTATAACGTACATTAAATTATTAAAGTCGAGCACGGTCGACAAACCAAGCATAATTCCATCAAACATAACTTAACTCCACAAATCGCCCGGAACCAAGTAAATACCTAATACTTGAGTCATCAAAAACCAAAAAACCACCGCAACCGGTATCGATGCAAATAGCAAAATTCCCTTACGTCTTTCGCCCATCACAAAAAAGCCCGCAAGCAAAAACGCACTAGTAGAAATTAAAAAACCAATTGGCTCCAGTGCCGCGCTATAAATTACCATTAATATTAATAAACCAAAGGTGCGCAGTACGTGTGACTTTTCAAGAACATCATCAGTATTAGTTTTCTCTCTTGGTTTAAGCAATGTTGAACCAATAGAAAGTAAGCACACCACAATACCAAACCCGGCATATACTTTAGGAAGTGTCGCTGAGGTAACCGTTTCGTATTCTTCAAACGGTAGTAGCGGAATTTGCCATGCAACCACAGCGTATAAAGTAAATAGCGCCAAGAATAAACTTGGCCCTATTAATTCTCGATTCGTCATTTTAAACCTCGATTACGGCAATGTGCGGATAAAGCCAAGCTCTTCCATTACAGCTCTAAGCTGCACTTCTTGTGCTTCTAGTGACTTAATAAACTCATCTTTTTCTTGAAAAAGATTTAGCCAACCGTTACGAGCTCGTACAGCTTCCCACTCAGGTGTACTTTGCAACTCACGTAGTTTTTTTGTGTACTGTGCTAACTTTTCAGCGGGTAAATTAGGCGCAGCAAAAAGACCACGCCAATTAACAAATTCCATATCGTAACCTAGTGACTTAAGTGTTGGTATTTTTGGGTAATCAGGTAAGGGCTCACCCGATGTAACCGCTAAAATACGTGCTTGACCACCGTTAGCTACTTCAAGCGCTTCACTTAAGCCAGTAGAAAGTAAATTCACTTCGCCTGAAAGCAACCCAGCCTTAGCTTTACCGCCTGCATCGTAAGGAATATAACGTAGGCGTCGACCATCTATACCCGCAGCTTTAACTGCTTGAGCCGCCACTAAGTGATCCATACTGCCGCGAGCAGAACCGCCCGCTACTTTTACCGAACTTGGATCTTCTTTTATTGATTTAATAACATCCTCCCAAGTTTTAAATGGAGAATCGTTACGCACTACAAACGCGCCATAATCTGCAATCATACTGGCTACAGGTGTTAAATCGCGATAGCTATAAGGAATTCGGCCACTTAACGCGCGCAATACGATAGGCGTTGAGTTAACCATTAAAATATCGCCCTTTTTAGTGCCCGACTCAATTAAATACGCAATAGCACGACCGCCTCCACCACCAGACATATTTTGAAAAGATGCATTATTTTCAATGCCCGACTTAACTAACCCTTCGCCTATACCACGGGCTGTTGTATCCCAACCACCACCAGGTCCGCCAGGGATTAAAAAGTGAGTGTCGGCCATTGCCATTGGGCTACTAAGTACTAACGATGCTGCAAATATGGTCGTTTGTAATGATTTAAATAATTTCATTGTGTGTCCCTTTAAAATAAATACTGCATACGTGCACTAAAGCCCATACCAGAGTCTTCGTCGCCAACCAGCGCAGTAGTACCGGCACCTTCTACATCGCTGTAAATTAGATTACCCATAAACTTAATATCACTACTTACGTAATAAGATGTACCTAATGTATAAGTTGTCGCTTTTGTGCCTTGTAAGCTACTTGTAGCATCTACTTCTGAAACACGTGCCACCAACTCCCATGCATCTTTAATATTTTTAGGTTGTACAAATAATGCAGAGCTCGCTTTGTATTGGCGCTGTTCTCTACCTAAAAAGTAACTTGCCGATACATGAAAACCATCAAAGCGCTCGCCATCTAAAAAATCAGCACTATTAGCGGCATCAAGTGAGCGGCTTGCATATTCAGCCTCAAGTGTTAAAGAATCCGCCTGATAAGCAAACTCAAGACCGGTTTGCGATAAACTATCAAGTGGGCTTGTTACACCACCAGCAGCATAATCAACAAGGCGAGTATTAGTCTCGCGCACTTCACCACGCGCAAAACGTGCGCCTAATTCATTGCCACCCATATCGCGATATGAATGCCACACGCCTAAATGAATTACATCGCCAGGTGATGTACTCGACCATGTAGCACGCCCAGTAATAGCAAGAGTAAGCTTATCGTTTTCATCGCTACCTGTTGCACCAAATGCATCATTTTTATAAACGCCTATCGCGTAACGAAAGCCAGAGTCTTTAAAATATTGATAGGCAGAAGCGCCCCAACGAAAAAATGGGGAGAAAGTATTGGCAAGCGAACTACGCTCAATTGTATTAATGTGCTTTGAACTGGTTAATGCATTTAGCGATATATCTTCGCGAATTTTACCTGCTTTAACTTTAAGTCCGTTATCAAACGCATAACGAACACGCGCCATCACTATTTCAGCAGTGCCTTCGGCAAACTCGAGTAACAACTTGTGATCCCAATTTCCGTGCTCACTTTCAACGTAAGTACGAATACGACGAGGGAAAAAATTGCTCCCGCCAGAGCCCTCGTTATCAGCATTGTAAGCACCATCAAAATAGTTGTAGTCGAGCTGAATCCGTCCACCAAACTCTAAATTAAAACCACTGGTTGTTTTTAATGCACTTACTTCTTTTTGTAACGCATCTAATTGCTCTTGTAGTTTTTGCGTATCGTTATCGGCTAAAACGGATGTACTTGCTAATGCTGCAGCAACTGCCAAAGCGAGTTGTGTGTTACTTGCTTTCATTATTTTCTCCACGCTTGTGTATGTATTTATTGTCAGGTAGATAAGCGACGACAAACTGCTATCTAACTCGCAGCTTATTGTTAACGTGAAATTAACTAAATATTTAGAAGGTAAGGTGCATTGATGATCGTTATATGCTTTTTGCTCATAAAGTTCATGAACAAAAAGAGCAAAAACAGTTACTGTTATATTTTGATTTATAAACACTTTTAAAGGTTTGAATGATTACCGTACGAATAAATAGATAGGATTTTTGCAGCTCTAATAAAGCCCACAATAAAGTAGGCTTAGCTAATTATGATTTAGCAATACAACTAGAAAATCATTTTAGGAACATTTGAGGGGGGTTAAGCGTTTCGCACTTACCATAGCAGTTTATTTATATACTATTAATTAACTGCTCAACAATGAATTTGTTAACATCACATTGTCAAAAAAGCCTGAATTTGGTACATTATTCCTTCAATAGTATTTATAAAAACAACTATAAGACCCTACAATGAAATGGAACTTCCTTCGACTCAGCTCTTGGCTAATTGCACTTACCTTATTAATTTCCTCTCATAGTATTTTTGCGCAGCAATATAAAATAGATAAACCAGCTAATTGGGTTAATACACATATTATTGAGCAACCCAAGCATTCCGACATAACCAAAGTACGTGACGGCACACTTTATTTGTTACTCGATAACCAATCCTATATACCGAGCAGACAAAAACAGCAACGCTATACGCGTTTGGTTATGAAAGCTTTAAATCAAAGTGGTGTTGATTATATAAGCCAGCTTAATCTTGATTTTGATCCAAGTTATGAGTCGCTAACACTAAACAGCTTAACGATTATTAGAAATAATGAGCGTATTGATAAGCTTGGCAGCGCGAGAATGACGGTTATACAAGGTGAATCTGAGTTAGCTGATCGTATTTATAATGGTAGCTTATCACTCAACATTATTATTGATGATATGCGCAGTGGCGACATACTTGATTACAGCTACACAGTGGCAGGTAGCAACCCTATATATGCTAATAAATTTAGTACAAGACGCACGCTAAACTGGTCGGTACCCGTAGTGCAACAAAATATGCGTGTACTTTGGGGTAAACAAACGCCTTTACATATTAATACAATAAACGGCACAGCAGATATTCAAGAAACGCTTAACAAATATGGCAAAGATTATTCTATAACTCTTTTTGAAGAACCCTTACTCGAGCAAAATTCTCAAACCCCAACGTGGTACGACCCATATACACAAGTTTACTTTTCTGAGTTTGACGATTGGGGTCAGGTAGTTAACTGGGCATATCCACTTTATCAATCAGCCATAGAAACCCCAAACAGCATTTTGGATGTAGCTGAAGAAATAAAAGCGAAACACACAAAAACATCAGACAAAATTGCAGCAGCACTGCGCTTTAGCCAAGACGAAGTTCGATATTTAGGGCTTGAAATGGGCACTAACTCGCATCAACCAACGTCAGCTTCAGAAACGCTTTCGCTACGATATGGCGATTGCAAAGATAAAACAGTACTGCTTATCTCGTTATTAAAAGCGATGGATATAGAGGCCTTCCCTGCGCTAGTTGATACAGAGGAAACCAAACGTTTAAAAGAACTTCCACCTTCTGCAAGTGTATTTAATCACGTAATTGTTACGCTTAAACAAAACGGAAAACGCTACTGGCTCGATCCTACGGTTAGCTACCAACGAGGTACTCTCGAATATTTAGCACAGCCTGATTATGGCTATGCCCTAATTATTGATAAAGGTGAAACCACTTTAACTTCAATGGCGCAAAAACCTGTACATACAAATGTATCTGTAGAAGATAACTTTTTTATTGCTGAAAAAGTATCTGAGCCATCACGTTTTGAAACCCAGTACACTTATGCTGAATTTGAAGCTATTAACCGAAGAAGCAATATAGCCAGCAGTGGTCTAAATAGCGTTGCTAAATCTTACTTCGAGTATTACCAAGGCTTTTTAAAGGGTCTATCAATCAATGAAGCAATGACTATTAGTGAACAAGAACAAAAGGGTAAACTAATAACCAAAGAATCGTATTTAATTAGTGAATTTTGGGAAAAAACAGACGAAGGCTACGAAGCTAGTTTTTACGCGAATGAAATACAAAATAGCGTTTACGAACCAAAGCAGGTAAATCGCACCGACCCACTCTACTTTGGCTACCCCAATATAATTAACACCACAATAAAACTACATTTTGCAGAAAAAGGTTGGGGATTTGATAGCGATCAACAAGAAATTGATAACGACTACTTCAATCTAAAAACAACTACTGAATTTAATGATAACGTTTTAACACTGAGTTATGACTATTACGCAAAACAAGATCATATTAAAGCCGCTCAAATAGATGATTATTTAGCACAGCGTAAAAAGTTAATATCAGCAACCCATTACCCTATTCTAAAATACGCGAAAACGACCGAAACACCTCAAACAACAGCTGATGTGCTAGATAGCTTTGGTTATAGTTGGCTTAAATATGTGTTGGCTGGCTATATTTTAGTACTCATATTCTTTTTCGCCGATTGGCGATTAGAGTCAGCAAAGAAAGTAAAATTTGAAGATAGTCCATTTTATGCAGTATCTGTAACTAAGTTTATTATTTACAGTATTTTAAGTTTAGGCATATTTGTTAACTACTGGAGTTATCGTAACTTTAAAGCCATTAAAGAGCGCGATAACTCAAGTATTATGCCTATTGCTCGAGGTATATTTGCATTTTTATGGTATTACCCTTTGTATCTCGCACTTGCAGAGCACAGCCAACAACAGTTAAACAAAAATAGAGTAATGCCTAACTGGACTGCCTTAACACTCTGGCTAATGGTACTCGCCAGCGTCTTTGCTTATCGTATGGACGAATACGCAACCATAGTGATTTGTATAATGCCATTTTTATGGTTGCCTCTAGTTAGTTACATTGAACAAACCGATACAAGTAAAGAAGCCCTACATTACAACTCGTACTGGCGAATTAGACAGTATTTAATCTCGCTTGCGTTTGCACCTCTATTATTTTTAGGCGTACTTCAAGAAGTAAATATTTTACCCAATGCCGCAATTATAAAAGGCGATAGTTTATGGTCTTACCAAGTACACTTTTTAAAACGTAATCGCCTAACACCTGAAAACGAAGAAATACTTTATTTTTATAGCGATGCAGTATTTGATTACCGAGAAGACGGTAACGGAATAACCGAGAACTATATTTTTAGTTACTACAAAAACGATGACGGCAGGCTTGAATCGGATCTTAGTCACTTTAAAGACATAGAAAAAATAGAAACCACCTACGGTAAAACCAAACTTGATAACACAAGCATTAAAGTAATAAAAACTGACGGTAGTGATTTCTTGCTCATTGTAGGGCGTCTAAACAAGCAGGATAAAGTACTAGTGGAGCAGATTAATTTACGTATAACAGCAAATAAAGTGCGTTAGTGGCTTAAAATATCCAATTAAGTACGAATATTTTTAGCCACTAATTAAAGGCTGTTGATCTTTGGGGGTTAAGATTTTATAAGAGACTATTTTATTTGATATCAAAGCAGTCGCTGTCTTGGAAGGCGATAAAATCATTCCTAGCTTGAATTTATTTTAACTTTGAAAGATCAATACTTTTATAATAAAAATTCATATCAAATTATTCAATAAGTATTAAACATCTATTTTTTATTCTTAATTGTTCAGCCAAGATAAGCATTTTTATGAAATGGCAGTGCTAACTAGCCGATTTATATATGAATAAAAAACAAGCGTCACAATAATAAGAATTATTTGCATTTAGGTGTTGACAGATAGTTAGATCTAACTGATAATCAATATCAACAAGGCGGATTGCATACCACTTGTTAAGGAATGAATTGATTTGTTTCTCGACCCTGAAACAACGTGTGGCGCACGTAAACAGCTATGGTTACTTGTTATGAACCGCAACGCCCCTTGATGTTGATGATGAGTAACCGCCCTACTATTTTACTTGCTACATTGCTCATATCGGTGACGGTAGATATGAAACTAAAAAAGCCCTTACGGGCTTTTTTTATGTCTGTAATTTAATAAAACTAAATCACTTTAATTAAATAACCTGAACTCTGGTTAAATATTAACGACGGTTTTTACGAGCTCTTGCCCGGCGTTGAAGCTTCTCTTCTTCTTTAGCTGCTTTTTTAGCTTCTGCAGCGGCGCGTAAACCAGCAACCATTACTTCTTCTTCCTCACGCATTTGCGGAGTTTCCATAGTAATACGGCCAATAATACCGTCGCGTAATTCGTTGATTAGTATTTCAGACATTTTATATGTGTCTATTTGATTACCACCACGAATACAGCCGCGTTTTTTACCCGCCATTTCAACAAATTCCCAATCACTCTCAGGAAGATCAGCTATTTTATAACGCGCTTTTAAAAGCTCAGGGTATGCACGCAATAAGTACTCAGCGGTGTAACTTGCTACTTCTTCATACTCAAGCGCCGTATCACGAATGGCACCGGTAGCGCCTAAACGATAACCTGAGTTTTCATTCTCTACTTTTGGCCACAACATACCTGGCGTATCGTAAAGCATAATACCGTCTTCAAGCTTAATGCGTTGTTGTGCTTTGGTTACCGCAGGTTCATTACCTGTTTTTGCAACTATGCGTCCAGCCAGTACATTAATTAACGTAGATTTACCCACGTTAGGAATACCCATTATCATGGCTTTAATTTGCTTATCTGCACCCACTTTATGCGGCACTAACTTTTTACAAAGCTCATTTATACGACTTACTTCAGCTGCTTTAT
This sequence comes from Pseudoalteromonas sp. c7(2019), assembly GCF_011378625.1. NCBI lineage: Bacteria > Pseudomonadati > Pseudomonadota > Gammaproteobacteria > Alteromonadales > Pseudoalteromonadaceae > Pseudoalteromonas > Pseudoalteromonas sp. c7(2019). The sequence goes on from NZ_WTKS01000019.1 coordinate 34,965, forward strand.
CATGTCCAAAAGAAATCGCTTTAACACCATTTTCTTGCTCAAAATAATCTTTCCAGATTTGAGTCATTTTAGGATCAGCTAAATCAGCTTTGTTCAAAATTTTGATGACCGGCTTACCTTCACGCAAGGTTGCCACCATCGGGTTTTCACTACTGTAGGGAATGCGCGCATCAAGCACTTCAATGATCACATCCATTTGTGGCATTATTTCTTTAATTTCATTGCGGGCTTTATTCATATGCCCAGGGAACCACTGGATAGCCATTTTTAACTCCTAACGTATAATTAACCGCTATTTTAACTGGCAATTCATTTAATTGCGCTATACTGACGCAAATTTTTTCAGATTAGTTGTTATGGCTCTTAAATCCACCATTATGAAAGTGCAGTTATCGCTTAGCGATATGGACCGCCACGTTTATCAAGATTTTAATTTAACCTTGGCTCAACACCCTTCAGAAACAGATCAGCGGTTGATGATTCGCTTACTCGCTTTTGCGCTAAATAGCTGTGATGGTTTAGAATTTACTAAAGGATTAAGCGCTGATGATGAGCCTGAACTTTGGCATGTAAGCTATAGTGAAGAAATAGAACTATGGATTGAACTTGGCTTACCAGATGAAAAACGCCTTAAAAAAGCCTGTAATAAATCTAAAAAAGTGGTGCTATATACTTATGGTGAAAACAATCAAGCAATTTGGTGGCAAAAACACCAACCTAAATTGTATGAATTTAAAAATCTAAGTGTTTTTAGCCTTGATTATGCAGCAACACAAGCACTTGCTGCTTTGGTTGATCGTGGAATTAAGCTCGCCATTACCATTCAAGATGGTGAAGTATGGGTAAATACCGATACAACCAATATTGAAATAAAACCGCTACAGTTAATGTAATTACGGTAGTTATACCAATTGCATTAAATTAGTTATCTATTATAGCGACAAATAAATAAGTCGATAACAAGGCGAAAATTATGACATATAGTTGTTCTATATAAATAATTTTTAACGCAGGTAGCGGATTATTTAATACGCTAGAATGATCATGTTTTTAATAAAATTGGTATTAGGGAGCATATGAAAGTTAAACACGTTATTGTTTTACATGGCTTGTATATGTCTGGCTTTGTTATGCGCCCACTTTGTTCACGGCTTGAAGAATCGGGGATGACAGTATTAAACATTACCTATAATACGCTCGACCCTCACCGCGATACCATATTTGCACAAATTGATGAGTGTATTTCTAACGAGCCTGCAGCGCTTGTATGCCACTCTATGGGAGGGCTTATTGCACGTGCTTACCTAGAGGCAAACTCCCCTGCTAGCCAGAATGTTACGAAGGTCATTACGCTTGGTACTCCACACAAAGGCAGCCATATTGCGCAAAAGATGAAGCAAAAAGGGTTTGAATCATTTTTAAAAAATAGTGTTGAGTTTTTACTCACTAAAAATGGTAATTGGCCTTTTAAGGCTAAGCTTTACAGTATTGCGGGCGATTTACCTATTGGGCTTATGCCCTTAATAGTCAAAGGTAGCCAGTCAGATGGCACTGTATTACTAGATGAAACCAAACTTAAAGGTATGGCCGAACATAAAGTGTTTCATTTAAGCCATACCAGTATGATTTACTCGCGCCAAGTACTCGATTACATTTTAAAGTGCTTAAACGAGAAAGATTAATCCTCAGCATTGGCTGCTATTTTATAACTAATTAAAAATACCACTGCCAATATAAGCGGAATCGGCGCCGCAATGTAGCCAAAAAAATCTGAGTTCGCAAAGCTTGCACCCGCTAAGTGCGCTACTAACCCAAGTACAAATGCGATGACTGCAATTCCTACCACTATTAACTCTGCTTTATTTTGTTTCGCTGTTTTTGCATGCATGTTATCTCTCCTAATTATTTCGACAACATTATTATGCGCCGTTAGGGTGGATGATTTTTGACCTGCATCAATAAAAAAATAGCTAAGTTATTACCTTGAATAAAGTTTGTTTTAGATCATGATTTATATACTTTTGAGGTTTATTTACTTTTGAGGGGTAGTATTTTTATTAATCAGACCCACTTCTATTAATAGTCTAAAGTGAATATAGGTATCAAAAACAGCTAATAGGTTAAAACTATTAACTAGATACATTTAAACGATTTTACTAATTTATCGAAATTAGTAATACTTATCACAAGTTCACAAACAAACGGTTATTCAGGAGCAAGTTATGTCACATGTAAACGCAATTGGTCTAAACAGCGCAAAAAGCGAAGACATCATAAAGTCACTCAATACATTATTGAGTAGCTACCAGATTCAATACATGAACGCGCGTGGCTTTCACTGGAATATTAAAGGCCGTAACTTTTTTGAACTACACGTTAAGTTTGAAGAGATTTATAACTTACTACTTCTTAAAGTAGATGAAGTTGCAGAACGTATTTTAACGTTAGATGGCGCACCTCTACATGCATTTTCTGATTACCTTGAAGTAAGTAAAATCAAAGAAGCTAAAGGTATTAGTGATGGCGTTACAGCCGTAGAAAACCTACTTGCTGGTTACAGCACATTAATTCACATGCAGCGTGATATTTTAAGCCAAGCTGGTGATGCAGACGATGAAGGTACAGCCTCACTAATGAGCGATTACATCTCAGAGCAAGAAAAATTGGTTTGGATGCTAAAGGCTTACTTAGACTAAACTAGCAAAAAAAAGCCCTCAATGAAGAGGGCCACAAATAGGGATAAATCGTTAAATAATCAAGCGATTCGGTTACTATATTAGTCTCCTCCCAATACTAAACAACGCCCCTGTTACCAGTGGCGTTGTTTTTGGTTTAAGTGGGCACAATGCTCATATATTGGGATAAACAATGTATAAGCATTACTGCTCTTATTATTTTTTCCAATAAAAAAGCCCCAGCGATACTGAGGCTTTGTGAACGTAACTAATTAAGTAACTATATTAGTGTCGTTATTGTTGGTTAGAATTTACTTCTAAAACCTATGTAGAATGATTGACCAATTGGGTCGTACGTACCAGCATCAGTTTCAGTACCAGTACTTGAACCGCTCACACCCGATAAAATGCGTGGTGGCTCTTTATCAAATAAGTTACTTGCACCAGCGTAAAGCTCTGTTGAATCGCTGATATGGTAACTTGCTTGAACATCATGATACGTTACTGAACCAATCCCTACTCCACCTGGAGCAATACCAAAACCACTTAAGAATTGATCATCAAAGTCTGCAGCGCCAATGTAAGTTAAGCTCCAGTTAAAATCAAAGTCGTTAAGTTTATAACCAAAGTTCCAGTTAGCTTTATGCTCTGATGCACCAATTTCTCCAGCAAACTCATCTTTATCAGCGCCTGGAAGTGGAATGCTATAACCATCGATTAGGTAAGTATAAGCAAGACGAGTTCTAAACGCACCAGGACCAATATCAGCAGAGTACGTTAGTGTTAAATCAACACCTTCTGTACCTAAACCACCACTGTTAGATACACCACTGTCGATAAATTCTAGTGAACCAGCACTATTATTACCTGATGGCGCACTACGACGAGTTACAAAGTCACAAAAGCTTGTATCGCCGCCGCCATAACATTGGTCAAGAATAAACTGACGAGGTGTTGATACTATTGCATCTGTAATTTCGATATCAAAGTAATCAAGCGTAATATCTAGTCCTGATATTAGGTTTTCTGGTGTAAATACTAAACCTACTGTTACAGAGTCACCAACTTCTTCTTTTAAATCTTGGTTACCACGGTTAAAGCCACTAATGCCTTGTAAGTCAGACTGGTTAAGCGTGAACTCACCATTTGAAGCGATATTAGTTGTAACACCACCATCTGTTCGACAAGCATCACCAGCAGCACCACCGCCACTATTAGTAACACCTAAACATGGATCGTTTAAGCCACTTGGGAAAGTTTGTGAAGGCGGAGAAAATAGTTCATCGATATTTGGAGCACGTGTTGAACGAGCACGAGTAGCACGTAAACGTAAGCTATCCATTACTTCCCAATCAACACCCACATTCCAACTTTCAGTGCTACCTACAGTTGAATAGTCAGATAAACGAACAGCTGCGTTCATTGTTACAGTATCAAGCACAGGGATATTTGCTTCTACATAATACTCAGTTACATCAAACGAGCCTTCTGTTGCTGGGATTGCATTACCCGCATTAAGACCTGCTTGCTGTAGTGCATCAAATTCACTGCGTGAAAATTCTTCGCGGTATTCAAAACCAGCTGCAATACCTACCGTACCTGCTGGTAAATCAAATAAATCACCTGAAATATTACCACCAATGATTTCTTGCTCAACCGACGTTGAAAGCGAACTAGGTGCACTTACAAAATCAATAGCACCTTGCGATAACGAATTAAAACCATAAATGTCTACTGGTGCACAATTAAAGCCACGTGCTGTCGCATCGATACAGATAGCCTCATCAGTAATACCATCACCATCTAAATCTTGGCTATCGATCACAGCTTCTAAACCTTGACGGAAGCTTTGTACATTAACTAGACCGCCTGAAACTTGTTGCTCTTTTGTTTTACCGTATACATAGTAAGTATCGTAAAACCAACCATCGGCTATTTCACCTTGAAAACCAAGTGCTAAACGGAATGTATCACGCTCTGCTCGTGCTCCACGATTACCGATATCACTTAAACGTTTTGCAAAGAAGATATCTCGTGCGCCATCACCGTCGGTATCGGTTGCTGCGTTATATATATCGTCTGGAACAAACGCGTTACGTAAAAGCTCACCATTTACATTAAATTCAATTGGTACCTGGCCATTTGCATAAATGTCGTCAGAGGCAAAAGGAAATGGCTCTAATTCAGAAACGGTTGTTGTTGCAGCGTAAGTGCCTTCATAAAAAAAGCTATGCTTGTCGCTTAACTCGTAGCTACCATTTGAGGCAAATAAGTAACGTTCTGTAGGTATTGCTATTGTACGTACACCGCTTCGGTTAAAACCATTTGCAGCTACGCCATCGCCGCCATTAGTACTAAATGAGTTTTGTAGGTTGTTTGCATCATTAAACGTAAATGTTTCATCCCCAGCGCTAAAACGACCTTGTGGTGGAAATGAAGATAAAAACGGGCTTACTGCATCAAATACAGAACCTGGATTTGCTACTGGATCATCTTCGAAGAAAATACCTGAAAATTGGTCTACCGCTGAGCGATCACGGTCACGTGAGAAAACAGCGCCTTGATCAGAGTAACCAAGGTGAAACATTGCGTGTCCTTTACCATCTGAGCTTGATAAGCCTGAGGTAAAGTTAAATTGGCGTGACTCATCATCACCTTCACTCGATTCACCGTACTGACCATCAAACTCAACGCCTTCAAAGTCATCTTTTAAAACAAAGTTAACTACACCAGCAACAGCGTCAGAGCCATAAACAGATGAAGCACCACCTGTCATAATTTCAACACGTTCAATAAATTGGCTCGGAATAGTGTTTAAATCGACAGCAGAGCTACCTGGTACACCTGATACATAACGACGACCGTTAACTAATACCAATGTACGGTTAGAACCTAAATTACGTAAATCTACAGTCGCAACACCTGCACTCGCTGTACTAAAGTTTGAGTTAGTACGACTGATTGCCGGTGAACCAAATGCTGGATTATCTAGTAGTAAATCTTGAATATTTAATGAACCAGATGCGTCGATTGCTGTGCTATCTACAACTTGAATAGGCGCTGATGACATCGCCTCAGCTGAACGAATGCGAGAGCCTGTAACTTGTACACGTTCTATTTTAGTAATTTCGTCATCTTCTGCAGCCACACCTTGAAATGAAATGCTTGCAAGTATCGCGCTGCTTAGCGCAACTGTTAACGACGATTTTTTAAATAATCGCGCGCTACCTTTGTTAGTTAATGTCATATAATTCCCCTGAATTGTTATTTTTGTAACTAAATAGTTACTTCGCGGATTACAGTAAGGGGATTTATTTAAACACTCTACGTACGTTATTTATTAGGCGTAATCTTTGGTATGAATAGCTAGTTTGATGGGACGAATTAGTACGTCACAATTATTTTATAAATATATTGTACTTTTCATAACAGTTTTTCCGCTAAGCACGGTCTTTATTATTATATACAGCAAGAGATATAAAATAATGGTCGCTTCTTTTCATGCATTAACTTTTGTTAGTAACACTAAGTTTGCAACATTTTTAACAAAGCGCGTGCAAGAGCACCGACACTTTGAATCTCAATCTTTTATTCAGGCAAACAGATTAGATCAGATAGATACAGATCAATACAACGTACTGTTTTACGAACTAACTAATCTGGCTGACCCTATGCAAATAGTGCATTTAACAGAGCTAGCTAAAAAGCTTAAGTTAGTCATTATTGCCCAGTCGGGTCATTTTGCGAGTTTTGCTTTTGAAGTTGGCGCTGTTGATTTTTTAATAGTAGATTCAACTGCACCACGTATCGATAAATGCTTTGATAAACTGATTCACCTTTGCCCGATTGCAAGCGCGGCCGAACGTCAATATCAACAAAGCACACAAACCGAAAAACCATCATCACATATCGTAGTTAAAGATGTAGGTAAGGTAAGGCTAATTGATATAAAAGATATTATTTGGATTAATGGTGCGGGCAATTATGTAGAGCTGCATTTTACCCAAGGTAGTACACCGGTATTACACCGCGAAACCATGAAAAATATTGAACAGCAGCTAGAGCCAGAAGGGTTTATTCGTATTCATCGCTCAACGCTGGTAAGAAAACAAGCTATCTGCGAACTGATGCCTACTGACAGTGGCGATTATAAAGTCAGACTTAAAAACGATATGTGCTTAAACCTTTCAAGGCGCTATAAAGGGTGTTTAGAGAGTATTATAAGCCCTCTTCAGTAGCGGTTTATAATACTCATATTAATTACCAGTTCTGTTTTATATAACTATCACTTGGATGCACTAATAAATAGCTTTCAGTATCTTTATAAAAATTAACTTCTACATCGCTATTTTTCCATACTTTTTCAAACATGTTTTTAGCTATGATATTAATGTTTATATAGTCAACTCGTTGATAGCCACGTTCTTTTACACCCGCAAAATAGGCCTCTAACGAATCAAGACTATCTAAAGTTAACAGTTCAAACTCTTTTAAGTTAACAACCACAAACTTTATTGTATTTTTAGGATGAAAGCTCAATTCTTGAATAACACCATTAGTTAACGATGTTATACCTTCATTGTTAAAGCTCCCCTTCAACTTCAAATACATATGAGGGGGCTGTGAACAAATCTGAAATTCGCCATGTGCTCCAAACATAAATTACCTTCTATATATCAACTTCTATATATAGAGTAATACAATTTTCCGATTTTGCAGTTAATTTAACAGCGCAATAAAAAAGGCCATTTCGAGGGCTTTTTCTTCTAAGCTTTTAAAACGACCTGATGCACCGCCATGACCTGCATCCATATCCGTTTTAAAGACTAAAATGTTACTGTCTGTTTTAAGTTCACGCATTTTTGCAACCCACTTCATAGGCTCCCAATACTGTACTTGTGAGTCATGAAGACCGGTAGTAACGAGTATGTTCGGATAGTTTTGTGCGCTAATATTGTCATAAGGCGAGTAAGCTTCTATCACATCATAAAATTGAGGCTCATTTGGATTACCCCATTCATCGTATTCATTTGTTGTGAGTGGAATACTCTCATCAAGCATTGTGGTTAATACGTCTAAAAATGGTACATGACAGCCAACACCGCAATATAACTCTGGTGCCTGGTTTACAACCGCCCCCATTAATAAGCCACCAGCACTGCCGCCTGAGGCAAACACCTTATTGCTATCACAATAACCTTGATCAACAAGCGCTTTTGTCACATCAATAAAGTCACTAAAGCTATTTTGTTTATGCTCTTTTTTACCTTGCTCATACCATTCGCGGCCTAGCATTTCAGAGCCTCGGACATGCGCTATTACATAAACAAAACCACGATCGAGCAAGCTCAGTGATGAGCTTGAAAAACTAGGATCAATCGTATAACCATAGGCGCCATAGCCGTATTGAAATAACGGATTTGTACCCTCTTTTTTAAAGCTGTCTTTTCGATAAACAACAGATACAGGTACTTCAACTCCGTCGCGAGCAGTTATCATTAACCGCTCCGACTGATAGTCATCAGCATTAAAACTACCGAGTACTTTTTGCTGTTTAAGTAATGTTTTTTCGCCCGTTGCTAAATCAACATCATATAAAGAGCCCGGTGTTGTTAAGCTCGAGTAATAAATACGCGCAGTGCGAGTGTCTGGCTCTGGGTTCATTGCTATTGCTGCATAATAACAAGGATCGGCAAACTCAAGTGCCATACGATCCCCTTGCTTATTAACAACTACAAATCGAGCTTGCCCTTGCTCGCGTTCACTCAATACTAAAAAGTCATTAAATAACTCTACACCTTCAAGCAGTACATTTTCTCTGTGAGCTGTATGCTCAAACCATTGTGTTTTATCAGCAATCGTTTCGTTTGTTGCCGTCATTAATCTAAAGTTTTTAGCTTGCCAGTTAGTCACAATATAAAATGTGTCACCTAGCTTATCTACGTCAAACTCGTGGCCATCTTCACGCGGCATTAATGCTTTAAATTCGTCAGTGGGCTTATTAGCATCAAGCACCCATGTATCGTTGGTCTCTGTCGATGCTAAATCAATAATAATTAAGCCTTCGTCGCGGCTTTTACCAAGCCCCATAAAAAAGCTGCTGTCTTGCTCTTCGTAAACCATTACGTCTTGGCTTTGCTCGCTGCCAAGCTCATGCCTAAATACTTGGTATCCTAGTAGCGTTTTTAAATCTTTTTTTACATAAAAAACAGTTTTATTGTCGTTAGCCCAAACAACCTGCCCTTCTGTATTTTCAAGTACATCAGGTAGCATTTCACCGGTCGTTAAGCTTTTAAAGCGAACATTATAAATACGACGACCTTCAGTATCTTCAGAGTAAGCCATAAGCTGCTCGCATGGGCTTAGTGCGACTTCTCCTAGCTCAAAAAACTCAAATCCCTCAGCTAATATATTCACATCGAGTAAAAGCTCTTTATTATCAGCCTTTATGCTCGTGCTTCTATAATGGCGAGAGTACTCATCATCACCACGAACTTCTGAGTGATACCAGTATTTCCCGTCTTTAACGGGTACCGAGTTATCGTCTTTTACAATGCGTGCTTTTAACTCTTCAAAAAGTGTATTTTGGAGTGGCTTCATTGCAGCTAACTGTTCATCGCAATATGCATTTTCAGCATGTAAATGTGCAAGTACTTGCTCATCCTGACGATCGTCATCACGCATCCAATAGTAATTATCAGTGCGTATTTTATTATGAGTACTTAATGTATGGGCTTGCTGTTTAGCAATCGGGAAATTAGGTAATAAACTTAAAGAATAGTCAGGACGAGACACAACAAAACCAATTAAAAAAATAACGTGATTTACAGTTTATCATAAAAATAAAAAAGCCCATCCAATAGTTGGATGGGCTAAAACGGTAAACGCTTCATTACTAAAACCGCTATACCTTTGGGAAGATAATTCACTAACAGCCTTATATTTGCTGCCAAGCCATAGCCCAACTTTGTCCAATACCGGGCTCGAACATAAACTTTTTATCGTCACTCGCGCGGCAAAACTCATTAAATGGCCAAGGCCTACATTGATAAACATGCCCTGTTTTTGGCTGCAATACCTTTGTACCCGCATTATAGTTTTCACAATTTTCAGGGTACACGTAATCATAAGTATCAAGGTTATTAACAACACGCTCATCGCATTTTGCAATACAATGAAAATCGACATGCGCTTTACATATACCACTGCTTTGCAAAGCAAAAATTTCATTGTTTCTATAGGCTACAATTAAACCTTGTTCGGTCATTTTACCTGCGCTAACAAGGGGTACATGCACGTTAATATGCTCGGCAACTAAACGTGGCCATGCGTGAGGTTCACCTTGTTCAAGCGAGGTGATTTTGTAATCAAATGATAAACTAACTAGCTCTCCTTGCATGTCATAAAAGGTTACACTCACCACATCGCCAATAAACAATTGGGTATGATGATTTAAGCAACCTATTGTTGACCACTTTCCACAGGCCAACGACGTATGCATAAACACGGCAACACCTTAAGAGTTACAAAATCTTATCCATACACTATGGATACACAAAAAATACACTGAGGGCAAGTGATACATAACAACACGTTATGCAGTAGTCCCGCTACCATAGCTTTATAAAAAGCCTTAGACCGGAAACTTTGCGCCCTAATCTTTCGATTAGTTTGCCAGCAATGCGGCGATTATAATTCGGCCCCGCATAACAATCAAACAAAAGAATGTAACCAAAAATAAAAACCAACCCTTTAAGGTTGGTTTAATGTGTTTTTAACTAAATAAATAAGTTAAAGGTTCTTTTGCCCACGTAAATATCAGCAACACCAATAAAGATATAAATATTAGCCACGCAGGCCAAGACGCTTTTGTCACTTTAGCCTCAGAGTCATCCGCTTTTAACTCTTTTGAGCCTGTGATCATCGCCTTAACTAGCGGCTTACCTTTTATTCTATAAACAATAATAGCTAATACATGTAAACCAATAGCATAAAGTAAAATGTCAAAATTCAGCTCATGTAGCCAATTTGCAAAATCAATCGTATCGCTAGACACATATTGAGCAAGCGGGCCGTCAGTTAAAATGCCATCACTACTCATTAACCCGGTAATAAGCTGCGTAATTATAATTATAAAAAATACCATTACCATACAACTGCCAGGTGCTGAATGACCTAGCGAGTCGCTTGGTGTCTTTAGTGCCTTTAAAATAGCACGAGGAGAGTGCAGCAACCCACTTAATCTCGCAGTTTTACTTCCGATAATGCCCCATATTAAACGCGTTACGATGAGTGCTAAAGTAAAGAACCCAGCAACAAAATGAAGCTCAATCATGCCCTCTTCAATACTAAAATAAAGCACCGCAATACTTACAACCAAAAACCAATGAAAGCATCTAATAAACCCATCCCACACTTTTAACGTCGTCATTGCGCCTATCCTTAAAAAAACAGTATTATCTAATTCGTTAACTACTTTAACATCATAATATTAAGGTATCCTTATGAGCCATTCTACAAGCCGTGCGAGTAAATATCATGCAACCAGTTAAAAAAGCTATTTTAAAAGGCTTTTTAGATATGCTACCTCTGTGTTTAGCCGTTGTTCCTTGGGGTATTTTATGTGGTTCTTTAGCGATTCAAAATGGCTTTAGTGCACTAGAAACCCAAGCAATGTCGTTATTAGTCTTTGCAGGCTCTGCACAGCTTGTTGCAATTGAACTTATGGCGGGCAACACACCATTGCTCACAATTTTATTCACAACATTTATTATTAGCTCTCGGCACTTTTTATACGGTTTAGCTGTGCGTCATAAGGTAATTGACCAACCTATGCGTTGGCGCTTACCAGTAAGTTTTGTATTAACCGATGAGCTATTTGCATTTTCTCACCATAGAAAAGCGTACAGAACAAAAACACGTTTAATATACGCATTGAGCGCTGGTTTTAGCTTTTATATTGCATGGAATATTTGGACGTTAATTGGCATTGTAGCAGGCACAATGCTGCCCGACTTAACTAATTTAGGGCTCGACTTTGCCATTGCTGCCACGTTTATAGCTTTGGTTATTCCGGGCATTAAAAATCTGGCCTCACTCGTTACGGTAATTGTAGCAGGCATTAGCGCAACGCTTTTAAAAAGCACAGGATTTGAGTTATGGCTTGTTTGCTCAGCGCTGCTGGCAATGGCCGCAGGTTACAGCACAGCAAGACTAACCACTAAAAAGGAAGTAACGCCATGATGACGACTATTTTACTCATGGCGTGCATTACATTTTTTACGCGTTATTTATTTTTACACCGTGCTTTGCCGTTTAAAGTAGGCCCTAAAATGCAGCAATTTTTAAGCTTTAGCGCACCAGCAGTGCTTACAGCAATTTGGGTGCCTATCGTGTTTTTGAATGAAGATGGCATTAACTTAAACTGGCAAAACCCTTATTTAAGCGCAGCAATAGTCGCCATTATTGTTGCCTACAAAACACATAATATTTATTACACTACGCTTGCCGGTATGGGGCTATTTCTAATTTTAAATTAGTGCGATCTTTATACTTTATGAAATACTGCACTCAGGTTAAAATGCGGCTAACAACAATAAAAAGACGCCAATATGCACAAATTCCATCAATTAAGCGCAACAAGCTTGCAGGGTCAACCTATCAACTTTAATGATTTTGAAGGGAAGGTTGTGCTTATTGTTAATACCGCAAGTAAATGTGGATTTACCTACCAATACGAGTCGCTTCAAGCTTTGCATAATAAATATGCCAGCCAAGGTTTAGTTATTCTGGGATTTCCGTGCAATCAATTTGGTCAGCAAGAACCCGGCGACGCAACACAAATAGAGCAAGGGTGCTTAATTAATTTTGGTGTGAGTTTTTTAATGGCGGCCAAAGTAGATGTAAACGGTGAGCATGCTCACCCAATCTTTCGTTATTTAAAATCGGCTTTACCTGGTTTTTTAACACGTAAAATAAAGTGGAATTTTACTAAATTTTTAATTGCCGCAGATGGTACACCAATTAAACGTTATGCACCTTTTATTAAACCCGAAAAGCTAGAACTTACAATTCAAAAAGCATTAGCACAGGCTAAAAGTACGCTTTAAAAAGTAATAAAGAGGCGCAAGGCCTCTTTATTGCCAATACTATTGAAACTTAAACATACGCATAACTGCACATTTAAACTCTCAATATTAATTGGTATTTTATTTATACTAGTGAAATTTAATCGGTGTAATCGCTTAAATCGTCTTCGCCTAGATTTTTACGCAAGCGTTTTTGCTCAAGGTAGTCTTCCAACTTCTTTTTAACCTTTTGCTTGTTCTTATCGTGTTGATTACGTCCGAGCATTTCGTACTCGTCTTCAACAAAATCGTCATCTAGCGCATCGTAACTAAATGTCTTACCCACAACCCACTCCATAAAGTGTTTGAGACCAACCAAGGATTTTATTATCGCAATAGCCGGTAAAATTAAAAATGTTTAATGCCAAAGTGCTCTGCAAATTAACATCAAAATAAAGCCACGTGACTACTGTAAATAGTCTTCATGTCAGTAATGTGAATAAATAGCGCTAAATTTGAATTGAGGAAAGTGAGAGTTTTTTATCGTATCGATAAATAAAATTTATTAATTTTTATTAGTTAGCCAATTTGACTAAAAAATAGTTATTTATTAATTATTTTGACTTGCTAAAAAATAAAAAAAACACTTAATTAATTGTTTTTTATGGAAAAATAAAACTGGCATCAAACTTGTTATTAATTAATCGTCATCAACAAAAAGTAGAGAACAAACATGAAAAAATTACTATTAGTTAGCGCATTAATTTGTACGCCAGCCGCTATGGCTCATAACGACAACGATTCTGCAATTTCATTTAGTAACGATGAATGTAACGTCGAATTTAAAAACGATGTACGTATTAAACCAAACGAATTAGAAATTTTTACTGCCAATAATAAAACTATGCAATTTAATGCCCATGGTGACTTAACCGTAAATGGCGAGCTTGTAGCGCTTAATAGCTCACAACGCGAAGCACTGAATAAGTACTCTGACAGCTTACGCACTCAATTACCTGAAGTAGCTAACATAGCGTTAGAGGGTGTTAAAATTGCCGGTGTGGCATTAGAAGAAGTAGGCAGTGCATTTAATATTGACGGTCTTGATAATATGTCTGAGCTTATGGACGACATTAAAATTGAGGTAGAAAACACATTTTACCAGCAAGGTACATTTGTAATGGGCCAACAAAGTTTTAATCAATTTGGCGAAAACTTTGAACAACAATTTGAGCAGCAGATAGAAACAGCGGTTGAATCAGCAGTAATGCAATCAATGGGCAGTATTTTAGTGGCTTTAGGTTCTGAGTTACTTGGTTCAGGCGGCGATATGGATGCCTTTGAACAGCGCATGGAAAATATGGGTGCACAAATAGAAGAAAAAGTAGAGCTACATGCAAGCGCACTTGAAGAGAGAGCTAACTCTTTATGTGAAAACTTTGCTGATATTGCAAAACAAGAAGAGCAATTAGTAATGCAAGTGCCAGAGCTTAAAGGTTACCAGTTATTTAGCTTTAAACTCAATTAGTACAGCAAACGTTATTTAACATCCCTTTGGCAGCACTTAAGTTTACTTAAATGCTGCTTTTTTGTGTTTCCCAAACTTATACCAACCTGCATAAATCTTTGATCAATTTAACGAATTAAATTGCACTATAACGTCGTTAAAAATTTTTTATTTAGAACAACTAGATACAAAAACTTTTGCCTAGTTCTAGCGTAATTTTCTTAACGTTAAATAGACCCCATATATAAGCAGATTGGTATTACTTTTTAGCTAATAAAGTGAGCTTACCCAGAGTAATAATTGCTTGCTCTATCTGCTCGCTCCACGGCACACCATAACTTAACCTTACGCAGCTTTTATACTTATTAGAGGCTGAAAAAATAAGCCCAGGGGTAATACTAATACCAACCTCAAGAGCAAGTGAAAATAATTTTTGACTATCGTATTCGCCTCCTAAATCTAGCCACATTACACAGCCTCCTTTTGGATCGCTTATACGTGTATTTTTTGGCATAGCTTGTTGCAAACACCATCGCATACGCTCTTTGTTATCGCGCAGGCGCTGCCTGAGTACCTTTAAGTTACGGTCGTACTCGCCGCTGGCAATAAATTCTGATAACGCCCATTGGTTTATTAACGAAGCGGAGCAACTTAGTGCTCGTTTATATCGCCGCGCTTGTGTTGCAAATTTACCGGCAACGACCCAACCCACACGATAGCTAGGCGCTGCGGTTTTAGAAAAAGATGAGCAACTGATCACTAATCCTTTTTTAGAGTACGCTAAAGCAGGTGTGCCTCGTTTTGCCGTAAAATATAAATCGCCGTATACGTCATCTTCAATAAGCACTACGTCGTGGCTTTCGAGTAACTCCACCAGCTGCTGCCTATTTGTATCTGGCATAAAGCTGCCTACAGGGTTGCTAATTGCTGTCGAGAATAAACACGCTTTTATGTCATGCTCATTCAAAGCGCGTTCCAAATCGCTTAACCAAATGCCATTATCTGGGCACAGTGGTATTTCGAGCGCTTTAAGCCCTAAGCTTTCTATTAGCTCTATAATCCCGTGATAACAAGGTGTCTCAATAGCCACTACATCGCCTGGCTTTGTTACACACTTAAGTGCAATAGCCATGGCTTCTTGTGCACCATTGGTGATCACAAGCTCGTCCATATCAATGCCAATGCCAAAATCTAAATAGCGATGCACTAATTGCTTTTTCAGCGGTACAAACCCATCTGTTGGGCCATAGTTTATGGCTTTACTGCCTGCGATAGTCATTACGCGGCGCATGTTTCTGGCGAGTGCTTTATCGGTAGGTGCTGCGGCAATTGGGTTAGCGATACCAAAAGGGACTACGTTCGCTTGATGAATCGCGCTGTACACCTGCTCTATTAAGGCTTGTTTATTTACCACAACAGGTTCGCGACTTAATTTAACTCGCTTAGGTAAATTGTGCGCCATGCTAACGACTTTTAAAAAATATCCTGATTTTTCACGCGCCTCTACCAACCCTTGATCTTCAAGTGACTGGTAAGCCTGTTTTACAGTGGGGATACTTATGCTTAAGTTATCTGCCATTTTACGCAGTGATGGAAGTTTTTCGCCGGGGAGTAAAACTTGTTGAGCGCTCATATCTCTAATCAACTGAATAACTTGCTGATATAAAAACTCATGCCCTTGGCTATTTTTTTGTCTTATCATCACACACCAAATCTGTATAGGTTACATTTTTACTTTTCTGTATATGGTAAGTATACAGATAGGTCTTAAAATAGCCATTCAATCGGGCTTTGGAGACTAACCATGAAAAGTGCAGCGCTATACATTACAACTGTTTTAATTTGGGGCTCAACTTGGTTAGCCATAGAGTTTCAGTTAGGTGATATTGCGGTAGAGTTATCGTTATTTTATCGCTTTGCTATTGCAGCGCTTTTAATGTGGTTATATGTAGCGTACAAAAAACCCGACATGCGATTTAAGTTACTGGATCATGGCTTTTTTGTTTTATTAGCCATTTGTAATTTTGGATTAAATTATTTAATGCTTTACTGGGCACAAAATCACCTTACCTCAGCCATGACCTCTATTGCCTTTTCAATGCTGCTGGTTATGAACATAGTCAATACTCGGTTATTTTTTGGTAAGCCAATCTCAAAACGAATTTACACAGGTGCTGTACTCGCTGTATTAGGTATTACGTGTCTGTTTTGGCCACAGTTACAGCAGTTCGACTTGAGTAATGGTGCATTGGTCGGGTTACTACTTGCCCTTGGTGGCACCTTTGTGGCTTCATTAGGAAATATGGTAAGCGTTCGTAATTCTCGTAAACAAATTGGTGTATTGCAAGGCAATGCATGGGGCATGTTATACAGCGCTATAGGCTTGGCTTTATATGTATTAATGAACGATGTGCAATTTAGTTTAAACGCTCCACCAAGTTACTGGCTATCACTACTTTATCTATCAATATTTGGCACTGTAATCGCTTTTGGTTGCTACTTTGCTCTACTTAGAAATATAGGCCCTGAAAAAGCCAGCTACGTTATTGTTTTATTCCCACTAGTGGCAGTAACACTGAGTAGCTTTTTTGAAGGCTTTGAATGGCACGCAAATACCTTTGCAGGATTTAGCCTAGTGCTATTAGGTAACGCCATTGTGCTTACCCCAACAAAACGAATTAACGCCTTTTTAGCTAGTAGAGCAATGGCTAAAAGTGGCTCCGTCCCCAGTTAGACGCGTTATTAACGCAACTAACGTAAAAGCGCCTACCCTACTGTAGGCGCTTTTTTATTGGCATATGAAAAAGTAAAGCCTGCCCATGTACACTAATAACGGCAGGAGTTTTACCTACCAGTTCACCATCTGCTTCAATCAATAACCCTTCAGTTTTTATGGAAGCTGTATTTAAGCGACTGTAGTTAAGGTTTTTTATATGCTGATGGCGCTTAAAAAAAAACTTCATAAAGCTTATTACGTTATAAAAAAGCCCACCCGATCGCATTTGATAACACTCAAGCAGCCCATCAGTTAAATCTGCTTTTGGCGCTATTTCTAGACCACCACCAAAGTACTTATGATTAGCAAATACGGTAATTAAATTTTTATACTGCCTAACATCGTTATTAAACGTACCTTGTAACTGCTGAGCTTGATAATAAAATAGCTCCTTAATGCTCGTCCAACTGTAATCAAAAGATGAAAAACTAGCTTTAGCATTAATCGCTTTAACTACATGAGCATCAAACCCTACCCCTGCAATATTAATAAAATAGCGGCTATTAATTTTTCCTACATCAATTGCTGTCGGTGTATTAAATAATGCCTTTCGCCAATCATCTTCTTTGCAACTAAACCCTCTCGAGAAATCATTACCTGTACCGCAAGGCAATAATGCTAACGTACAGCTACTCCCTATTAACGCATTAACCGCCAAGCTCAATGTACCGTCTCCGCCAAGTACAACTACTTTGGTAAATTTACTCAGTAGCAACCTTATTTGAGCGCAGTCATCGTTAAAGTTTCCCGTTGTAGTAAACATACAATAAGAAAAACTGCGTTTTTTACAAATGCTTTTAAGCCATATTAGTGATTTTTCACTCTGTTTTTTTGTACTTGGTTTAATAATTATTAGTAGTGACAAGCTTTTGTTTCCAACAATGTATTTAAGAACGAATAAAAAAGAGTTTAATTGAGTTTTTTTAATCTGAATAACTAGTCAAAAAGTTTGTTTAAAATGCATATAAATAAATAAATAAACACACAAACACCAGTATTGGCGAGAGTAAAGCCGATTTTATTTTAACTATTTATGCAAAAACCATAATAAAAAACACTGAACCGCACGTTAATAAAATCAATAAGGATTAGTTTAACTAATCCGTCAGGCTCAATTTTTATCGTTGTCTTTTTAATCAAACAACGTGCAAAATGCACGCGATTTCAACATATACAACTCGGAGCAAAATAATGAAACCAATTAACACATTAAATCAAACAGCAGCAGCTCAAGTAGCAGTTAAACCAACTAACCGTAAAGCAAGAATGTTAGCTAGACTTAACACTATTGGTAAAAGACTAGCACTTAGCGGCGCAGCTCAATATAAATAATCACCCAACCATGATTATTTTTCGGTGCAGCGAACACTCAACCACTAAATGAAGTCACTTATTTAGCTCCCCTTGTTTGCTGCAACCTATTTATTTTATTAAAAATTGCCTTAATTTCCCCTTATTTACAAAAAAAACCTCATTTACGTACGTTTTTTAGGCAAACAGTCATTTTGCTATTTACACAGCGGTATCACCTAAGTATTATTCTGCGTCACGGAGAGATGGCAGAGTGGTCGAATGCACCGGTCTTGAAAACCGGCATGGGTTTATAGCCCATCTAGGGTTCAAATCCCTATCTCTCCACCATATTTTAATTGGTGGCTTTTTTTACTTCCATCAATACAAACGGTTATGCGTTGGAGAGGTGTCCGAGTGGCCGAAGGAGCTCCCCTGCTAAGGGAGTATAGAGTTTGTAGCTCTATCGAGGGTTCGAATCCCTCCCTCTCCACCATACTTAATTTAAACCACTTGATTGTGGTTTTTTTGTGCCTAAAATTTAACACCGATACTAAATTGGGAGGGTGAGAACCCTCGACAGGGTTCGACAAAATGTCTGGAACATTTTGGGCCGCTGCAAGCGTCGCGCAGCGATTGATTACATGGATGTAAGCAAATCTATCCCTCCCTCTGGACCATACTTAATTTAAACCACTTGATTGTGGTTTTTTTGTGCCTAAAATTTAACACCGATACTAAATTGGGAGGGTGAGAACCCTCGACAGGGTTCGACAAAATGTCTGGAACATTTTGGGCCGCTGCAAGCGTCGCGTAGCGATTGATTATATGGATGTAAGCAAATCTATCCCTCCCTCTGGACCATACTTAATTTAAACCACTTAATTGTGGTTTTTTTGTACCTAAAAATTATAAAAACTAAACAAATTGTGCCTAGTAATAACTTAGGGCATTATTAACACAACTTTAGCCACTTTAGGTTTAGCTATGATCCGGTTCATATTGCTATCAGTTTGCGCGGCAGCACCATTTTTTACCTTGGCACAAAGTACAACAGTGTATAAGTGTGTAATTAAGGGCGTTCCTACCTTTAGCCAAACGCCTTGCGCTAAAGATGCACAAGTTATTACTCTTAAAGATATAAACGTAATTGAAGCATACAAAAGCTCTACGCCCGGTAAAGGTATTACCGACACCTCTGTGGATGACTACTTAGAAGTTCAACAAATAGAACGAGAAATAAAGCGCCTTGAGCTATCTATTGCACAAAGCCAAAAAGAATACGCAGCTAAAAAACAGCAGATAGATTACATGACTCAAGATAAAGCCAATCGTTTAGGCGCTTCGTCTATTGCTGATGCTATCGCAACTAAAACAAATTCGTTAAAGCAAGCTTACGACGCATCAATTAATCAAACGCAGCAAAAAATAGAGTCATTAAAACAAAGAAAGCAGCAGCTTAGCCAAAACCCTTAAGCGCTCGTTTTACTATCGAAATAAACTGCGCAACGTCTTCTTGAGTATTATAAATATGTGGCGATACTCGTATCCCAAATTTACGGGCATCTACACTGACTTTCGCTTTATTAAGCGCTGTAAGTACATGGTCTTGCTGCTTGTTAAAAAACAAAATAACAGTCCCGCTGCATTTATCACTACTCATAGGTGATGCAACATATTTGCCTAGTTGCTCATGAATAAGCGTAAGCATAGCTAAATTATGATCCCTTACCTTGTGAGCAGTTAGCTCTGCAAAGTAAGCAATGCTATTTGCGGCAATAATATAAGGTGCTACAGAGGGAGTACCACCCCAAAACTTGAGCGCACTGGCGTTATATTCAAAGTGGTTTATATTGAACTCAAATGGATTTTGATGCGAAAACCACCCCACATCTTTAGGCTCGCAATACTCTATTTGATTTTTGTTAACCCATAAATAAGCTGCACCTGGGCCACCACATAACCATTTAACGCTCGAGCCAACCATAAAGTCAGCATCGAGTATGCTTAAATCAAGCGGTATAATACCCGCTGATTGAGCAACATCAACTATTGATAAACTATTAGTTAATTTACTTATAGCTACAATATCGTATACAGGCGCCTGTACACCTGTATTTGAATACACATGACTTATAAAAACTAAATCGATGTCGGCGGTTATATAACGCTGCCAAACACTAATATCAGTTAGGTTTTCGTGCTCTGGTATAAACATAATTTGTGCGCACTCTGGTAATGCTTTTTGCATTGCAAAACCCATGCTCGGAAAATCACTTTGTGCCATTAGCACTTTACAATTTTTTTGCTGTAACCGTGGGTGCGACATAAGCAACTTTGTTAAGCCACTTGATAAATTAACCTGAGGACAAAACTGCGAACTAGGCGCATTAAATAACTTACCAAGCGCGGTAGTAAATTGCTCAACTGCGGGCAGCCATTGTTGCCAAGGTTCTTTATTTGAGCTCTCCCACGGTAAAAAGTAGTGCTGAGCTAAATATTGCTGCGTATTTTTAAGAGGACGCCCTACCGAGTGGTTTAGTAAATAACAGCCATCAGCCATACAAAAATCATTTTTAAGCATGCTATTTAACCCATTTTTTAAGTGTATTTAGATCGTCAAAACGTGTTTTTATATCGTCGCGTTTGGCACTGGCTCGCCTATCTCTTAATTTTTCGAGCGAATCAAGTAACACATGAAGCGGCGGACCACTTGCTGTTACCTTGCTCATATGCTGCTGTTGCATATTTTTTGAGGGCTGAGCAATAAACTTTTCAACCAGTTGATTATGATGACCGACTGCGGTGTCACCATGTAATTTACACACTTGGATAAATAACGTTGCGTGGCTTTTAAACCAATCTGTATTTTTATATTGCTCTGCTTGTAAAAAGTCATCCATAAAGCTTTGCATACGCATGGCTTCTCGTAGGATTTGTTGATCCTCTGGCATCATATATAAAAACTTATCCACCAGCATTTGCGAGTAACTAGGCTCATTTGCGCTACAAAGCCCTAGTAACATATCAATCACGTTAATACCTGCAAAGTCACCAGCATTTGCACCTCTGTAAACCTCTTTACCTACACGGTACGGTTTATAATAAGGGCGAACGCA
The DNA here is from genome assembly GCF_011378625.1 of Pseudoalteromonas sp. c7(2019). Classification (NCBI taxonomy): domain Bacteria; kingdom Pseudomonadati; phylum Pseudomonadota; class Gammaproteobacteria; order Alteromonadales; family Pseudoalteromonadaceae; genus Pseudoalteromonas; species Pseudoalteromonas sp. c7(2019). The sequence goes on from NZ_WTKS01000019.1 coordinate 56,399, forward strand.
GTTAAAAAAGCGATCTGTATCGAGCTCAGAATAAAGTGCATTATTTGATTCAATAACATCTATAAGCGCTTGTTTAGCTACTTTTAATAACTCACCACACAAGGGGTGTGAAATGCCTAACGGCAGTATTTTTAATAAAGCATCACTTGCTCGTTTATAGGCCAAAATACCTTGGGTGTTGTAATCAATAAATAGCTTTTCATCGGGTAAATTAGTAAATCGTTTATAAATACCGTTAAGTGCTTTGTTATGAGTAGTTAAATGGGCGGTAGCAAAACGAGGGGTTACGCCAATCGATGCACCAATATGCATAGCAAGCGCTGAGGCTTCTATTAGCGGGGAAGTGGTTTCTCTGCTTGGCTCAGTAATTTCATGGCGCCTACACGCTGCCATAAACAATCCTACGTTACCGAGTAAGTCAAAAGCGCTATCAAAGCCTTGATCTGTGTTTCCTTCGGCTAATAAGTTGCTAATTAATGCGTTGCCTTTTTTTTCTAATTGTTGCTTTAAGGCCTCGCCTACCCCTTCTACATTTGCTTTATCGGTTTGCTGCCAATAAAGCTGCTCTAATTCACTATTTAAAGTGACAAACTCTGTTCGTATCCAGTGATCAAAAATAGCGGTATGTGTGTTCATTGTTGTGCTCTATTATTTTTATAGTTAAATGCTAACAGAGTTCAATGAGGGTAAAACGCCAAAAAAATTAGTAAAAACTGCAATACTTAGCAATAATCGCTACAAATATAAAAATAATTAATAAAAGCCGACAACTATGTTAGATAAAAAAGATCAGCAATTACTCGTTGCACTGCAAAGCCAAGCTCGTATGTCGGTTTCAGACTTGGCCAGTAGTATTAACCTATCGGATACACCTTGCCTAAGACGTATAAAAAAGTTAGAGCAAGAAAATATTATTACCGGCTACCACGCCGCCATAAATCCTAAAGCACTTAACCTTAATGTGTTGGTATATGCATTCGTACGATTAAGCCAAAACTCGGTAAGTGCTGCAGAGCAATTTGAGCAACATGTAGAAAAATTACCACATGTATTAGAGTGTTGTGTAATATCAGGAAGCTATGATTATTTATTAAAAATCATTGCACATGATCTTGAGAGCTACGAAACATTTGTAAAACATCAACTAGGTAGTTTAAGTTGTATTGCGAATATAGAATCAACAGTCGTGTTAAAGCAGTCATTTAGCAAAAAACAGTTACCATTATAAAAATAACCAAAATAACTTACTGTTAGCTATACTGATATTTCAAAACGATAATAATAATTGCTTGGACCTTATGTGAAAAATTTTAACTCTAAAAATCATTCCATTATTTTTTACATCATGTTTGCTTTAGCATATTTTTTAGTCGGCATAGCACTCACTAAACTTGCTTTTAACTCGCAAATAATTCCAATTTGGTTACCTGCCGGTATAGCTCTAGTCGGTTGTTATATTTGGTGGTGGCGCTTTATCCCGCCTTTATTCGTAGCTGCAATTGCGTTTAACCTAAATATTTTTGATAGTTCAGCTCATGAGCTAGTCCTGGTCGGCAACTCATTCAACGAGGCTATGTATATCGCCTTTGGTGTTGTTATACAGGCAATGGTCGGCGCAGCTTTTTTAAAGTATTGGCTTGGTCACCCGCTGCGTTTTAAAAAGCGCAAGAATATAATTTACTTTATTTTAGTCATAGCCATATTGGTCAGCTTAATTTCAGCTAACTTTGGCGTATTCGCACTGAGTCAATTTAACTCGATTTACAGTATTGATAATCATTGGAATAATGTTATTTACTGGTGGCTTGGCGATACATTAGGGGTATTAATTGCAACTCCATTTTTACTTTCTTTATTACCACAAAAGTCTAATCAACATACTATATCGGCATTTCCGACAATTGCAGTATGCTCAGTTTTATTTTTATCAGTCGCGGTAACAACACAATTATACGATCAGGAAAATCGTATAAGCACTATTAAAATTGCCGAACGTGAAGTCCACGTTATAGAAAACAGCCTTTATAGATATACAAATCGCAGTATTATTGCAGTGCAGAGCTTAGCAAGTCAGGTTCAATCATCTCCCATGCTGAGCCAGCAAGATTTTTATTCTTATGCTAGTCAGTTACTAACTCAATACGAGTTTATTAACGCTTTATCGTGGAATGCAAAAATACCTCAAGATCAACGAGAAGTCTTTGCTCAAGAAATATCAAATATTTACCATTTAGATATTGATATAGTTGGCGAACCTCTTGAAATTAACGATCCCCTTGTTATAGTAAAATACATAGCTCCTTTTAATGGTAATCAAAAAGCTATTGGCTTTAATGTATTTTCAAACCCTGATCGAAAAAACTCTCTGCTTAACCCCGCTATAAAGTACATGCCAGTCGGAACTAAAATAATTCAGTTGGTGCAAACCAAACAACCTAAACCAGCCTATTTATTATTTGCCCCTGTGTACTCCCAATATAACGATGAAAAAACAATTAAAGGCTATGCCACTGGTATATTTTTAGTGCGTAGTATTATTGAGCAGGCCATTTCTAAAGAACAGTCTGATATGTTTTCGATTGGTATATACGAAGATACAAACACACCGCCGTTTTATAGTAATTACTCTCAGGATGTTCAGCAAGCCAAAGGCAGCCGATTAATGTCGTTTGACGTGGACTTTGCAGGGCAAAAATGGATTGTAAAACTAGCCCTTAAAGAAAGCTTTTTAACACAACATAATAGCCAACTAACTCTATTATTGCTCATACTCCAAGTTGCCGTATGTTCTTTAATTTTAATGGTTTTACTGCTGTTTAATCAGCAACAAATTGCACTTACACGTCAAGTTGCAGAGCGTACACACTCACTCGCACAAGCAAAGCAGCAGTCTGATTTAGCTAATCAGGCTAAAAGCCAATTTTTAGCGAATATGAGCCACGAAATACGTACACCATTAAACGCCGTTATTGGTTTCTCTTCACTTGCCCGAGAAACAGACAGTGCAAGTACACTCATTGGCTATTTAGATAAAATAAACTCATCATCTAAAAGTTTATTAAACTTAATTAATGACATTCTTGATATATCAAAAATAGAATCCCAAAAGTTAGTTATTGAATCTATTGCATTCGACCTAGGTGCCTTAATAACACGCATAGACAATATGTTTGAACAAAGCGCAGTTAACAAAGGTATTAACTGGCAAGTTAACTCAAAGCTACCTTTAAATACCTGGTTTATTGGTGATCCTATGCGAATTGAGCAGGTATTACTTAATTTATGTAGTAACGCGATTAAATTTACAAGCCAAGGCAGCGTTGCTTTAAACATAGAAACAGAGTTTACTGCCGCCAATAAAGTACAGCTTGTTATAAACGTTAGTGATACCGGAATAGGTATAAAACCAAGCCAGCATAAAAAATTATTTAACGCATTTACCCAAGCTGATAGTTCTACCTCAAGGCAGTTTGGCGGTACAGGACTTGGCTTAACCATAGCTAAAGAGCTAAGCCAGCTAATGGGGGGAGAAATAACACTTAAAAGTGAAATAGATAAAGGCTCTACTTTTACATTTTCAATACGATTAGAAACAACAGAGCCTAAAAAAGAACATGTTATTACATTTGATAATACTAATATTACTTCGCTAGACATTTTGGTCGCAGAGGATAACCCAGTAAATCAAATGGTTATTAAGGCGATGCTTGGCTCGTTAGGGATTGTGCCGTATATAGTAGAAAACGGTGAGTTGGCGGTCGATATAGTGAAAAAACAACATTTTGATTTAGTCCTTATGGATTGCCAAATGCCTATAATGGATGGCTATAGAGCAACGGCACTGATCCGCCAGTTTAAAACCGAACAAGAACTCCCGATTATTGCTTTAACTGCCGACGTAATGCCAGAGGATAAAGCACATGCACAAGCAGTTGGATTTAATCAACATCTTGCAAAACCGCTTGAACTCATTAAGCTAACCGAGTGTCTTGTCCAATATGCAGAAGTTAATGAACAATAGTGGTTTAATTTTAAGAATAGTTTTAAGAGTATTTTTGGGTTTTGTTTTAAGTGTTTTTTCTCACACAGCTGTCGCTCAAAACTGTATATCGCAGGCGAGCGACTTTAAATTTATAACAAAAAGTAAGCAACAAGGCTTATTACGCTTTGAAAATGAGCACAACCACCAGCGCTTTAATTACCACGCCCTTTTGCCATTTAACGATTACTTAGATTTTGCATATAAACATATAAATAAAGCCAATCCACGTGCAAATATGCCATGCCCTGTTATTACACAAACGTATCAGCAATTAGTAACACAAGGTACGCGAAAACCTGACCCTACTATTGCAGATATTATTGCCCCTTTTGAGCTTACGCATCCAAACAGCAATAAAGTTGCGCTATTAATCCACGGACTAACTGACTCCCCCTTTACGTATCACGATTTAGCACAAGTGTATTATCAGCAAGGCTATACTGTGCGTACTATTTTATTACCAGGACATGGTAGCGCCGCAAGTGCCTTACTTAATGTAGACGTTAGCCAATGGCAACAAGCAATAAAATACGGTATTGAACGCTCCGTACAAGACTTTGATGAGGTGATACTCGCAGGTTACTCTACCGGTGCAGCGTTACTTATTGATTACGCAACCAAACACACTGTATCCCCTAAAATTAAAGCGCTTATGCTTTATTCGCCAGGCTCTGAGCCACATAATAAGTACGGCTGGATAGCAAAGTGGATTGATGCCATACCCTTTGTTAATTGGATTGATAAAGACGCCGATGTAGACTTTGCTAAGTATGAGTCATTTCCTTTAAATGCAGCTGCCGCTTCGTACGATGCAATGTCACTTGCAAGCGTAAGTAGCTTAAACAAACGCCCTGCACTTAAATTACCTATTTTTAGTGTACTTAGCGATATTGATACCACGATAGATACGCGTGCCACGCTAAAATTATTAAGTGCATTACACCAAGGTAATTCAATCAAATATAAGCCGCTCGATACTTTAGTACTTTATGGAAGCACTGATATTTTACCGCCAGACTTTGCTAGTGACTACACAGTAAATAATCCGCAATGCACAACACGTCAATGTAAAAAGGTTCATGGTATGTCGCATATTGCTGTTGTTAACTCACCGCAAAATCCACATTATGGAATTAACGCAACTTATCGCAATTGTGGCAGCTTTATTAACGACGAGTCCCTATATAAAACATGTAAAACAACTAAAAACCCACAACTAGGAGAGCGTACAAGCGCCAACTTAAAACACTATCCGGCTTTACAGCGCTTAACTTATAATCCTCATTTTACCGAGCTTAAAATGCAAATTAGTACGTTTATTAAAAACGTAGAACAGCTTAGAACAACTACAAGGTAAGTAGTCATGGGAACGTTTTCGCACCAATGGTTTAGCAGTATTAATGAGATTGATCAGGCGCAGTGGCAACGTTTATTTGGTGATGAACCATTTACTCAACATGCTTTTTTATATGCCCTTGAACAAAGCCAATGCGTAACACAAAAAAGTGGTTGGCAGCCCCATCACCTCGCTATTTTTGAAAGTGATACGCTCGTTGCACTTGCACCTGGGTATTTAAAAAGTCATTCATACGGCGAGTATGTATTTGACTGGGCCTGGGCTGAGGCATACGAAAAACACGGTTTAGAATATTATCCCAAGTGGCTATCTGGCATTCCTTTTAGCCCTATTGAAGGCAAGCGCATTGCTATCGAGCACGCTAATCCAAATGCGGTATATCAATACATTACAGAGCAACTTAGCTTACACAGTGCTCAGCAAGGATGGTCGGGATGGCATGTTAATTTTTGCGACCAAGCCCAAGCCACCTCATTAACTGAGCAACACGCCATGTTAAGAGTGGGTGTGCAATTTCAGTGGTTTAATAAAGGTTATGAATCCTTTGACGACTTTTTGCAGATGCTTAGCTCACGAAAACGTAAGTCACTTAAAAAAGAGCGAGCTAAAATAGCGCAACAGAACATTGATATTGAATGGCTGCAAGGAACGCAAATTACGCCCGAGATAATGCAATTATTTTGTGAGTTTTATCAGCGTACCTACTTAAAGCGCTCTGGTCATTTGGGCTATTTAAATATGGAGTTTTTTACGCTTTTACATGCCTTAATGGCTAATACTCTCGTTATTATGCTGGCCAAAAGAGACGATAACGTGATTGCTGCAACACTTAGTTTAGTAGGTAAAAATACGCTTTATGGGCGCTACTGGGGAGCAAGTGAGGAAGTAGATTCGCTGCACTTTGAATTGTGTTATTACCAAGGTATTGAGTTTGCAATAAAGCATAAACTCAACTGTTTTCATTCAGGTGCACAAGGTGAGCACAAAATAGCACGCGGATTTGAACCCGTACTTACCTACTCTGCTCACCATATTGTTGATGGCGACTTTAGTAATGCAATAAGCGACTACTTAAAGCGTGAACGCGGCCATATTGATATATATAAAGAGCAATGTAGCTCATTACTGCCGTTTAAAAACGAGTAACTGATTATTTGCAGGCATGGCTGTATCGCTAATAAGCGTAAGCCCTGCTTGCTTAGCTAGTTGTTCAACTGCTTCAAAATCTCTTATTCCACTTAACGGATCGCGCTCTGTTAAAAAGGCACTAAAGTCATCATTACTTGGGCTGGTAAATTCACCTTGGTATTTGAATGGCCCATAAATACACAACATACCGTCGCTATTTAAGTGGCGTTTAACACCATCAAAAAAACGCTCAACTAATTGCCAACTTACAATATGAAATGTGTTTGCAGTATAAATAGCGTCAACTTTATCTATTGGCCACTCATTATTTAAATCAAGCTCAAGTGGTGCATGTAAATTAGTTGAATTAGCTTCGCGGTGCCATAAATTAATCCCTTCGTGGTTTATAGCACGATCACTTGTATGCCATTGTAAATGTGGTAATTGCTCTGCAAAAAAAACACTATGCTGGCCGGTTCCTGAGCCAACTTCGAGTACTGTTTTAGTATTTTTTAATACGTCCTTTAATTGCTCTAAAATAGGGGTTTTATTGTTTTCACAGGCTTGTGAAAATGGCTTTGTCATTACTGTGCACCAAAATTGTAGATTAATGCACAACAGTAAAGCAAATTTAGCTTATTTTGTCGTGATGAAAAAAAGATAATTTTTAAACACTATAACTATCATATGGTTGAGTTAATTTATTATGATTGGTACGTAATATGCTTTTATATAACTAACCCACTAAAAGGTTTAACTTATATTAAATTTCAAAGGATAAAATTATGCATATACCCCCTTATACCGCTGTAGACGCAGCTATTGCTATAACCGAAAAAACCACCGACGATCATAGTTACGCCGTTGATATGAGAGCTACAGTAATCGATTTACTTTCGCACCCTAAACATAATCAACAGGCGATGACCAAACATGAAACAGATCAGATATTTATTCTTGGCTACAATTAAAACTCAAATTAGTATCGCAAATAATTTTTATAATAACTGTTTACACTGAAACCGATTAAATGTAATGATAACTATTATCGTTAACTTAAGTCGGTTTTTTTATGTCTTCAAATTATGCCCAGCATCGTTACCATCAAGAACTCTCTTGCCATTGCTTAAGACCTGGCCTGCATGCACCCATGCTCGTTGCCGATTACATAGAAACCGCCCTTAACGTCGCCAAAAAATTTGAGCAACAACGTAATCCCTTGCTTCAAGAGTTTTATCTTAGACGCACACACCATGAAATTATGAACAAAATGTGCGACCCTCTTATACATAATGCTATTCGTAAACAATGTTTAGAGCAGTTATACAAACCTTTATTAGCACTAAAACGGTTTTATAAAGTGCATAACAATACTGCACAATTTTTAATACTTGAGCGTGAAGCTCGTATTCTTAGTCACGAATTCAACCCTTTTTAAGGAGCACACTTATGAGCAACTTTAGAACAGAATCAGACAGCATGGGCGAGCTACAAGTACCTACTGATGCGCTCTATCAGGCGCAAACACAACGAGCAGTTAATAACTTTGCCATTAGTGGCTTATCTATGCCAAAGCAATTTATCACTGCACTGGCTTATATAAAACAAGCTGCTGCGCAAAGTAACTGCGAGCTTGGTCATTTAAGTAAAACTAAAGCCGATGCTATTGAGCAAGCTTGTCAAAGTATTATTGATGGCGAGCATGTTGAGCATTTCCCCGTTGATATTTTTCAAACAGGTTCTGGCACAAGCTCAAATATGAATGCCAACGAAGTTATTGCAACGCTTGCTAGCCGATTAGGCAGTGAAAGCATTCACCCTAATGATGATGTAAACATGGGGCAAAGTTCTAACGATGTAGTCCCTACTGCTATCGCACTCAGTAGCGCAATAAATGTAGTGTATGAATTACTTCCTTCGCTTGAAAACTTATCGCAAAGCCTGGAAAAGAAAAAAGCTGAAGTAGGCCATATAGTTAAAACGGGCCGTACGCATTTAATGGATGCAATGCCTGTAACGTTTGATCAAACACTAAGTGCATGGCAGTCACAAGTTAATCATGCCGCAGCAGGAATTAGACATAGCTTAGAGCGTGTATGCGAACTTGCACAAGGCGGTACAGCCGTTGGAACAGGAATAAATGCCGACCCTAAATTTGCAGCAAAATTTACAGAAAATCTGAGTGCCAATGTAGGTATTAGATTTACGCCCAGTAGTAACTTTTTTTATAATATAGGTTCACAAGACGCCATCGTCGCGCTTTCGGGGCAATTAAAAGTACTCGCTGTAGCACAAATGAAAATAGCGAATGACCTACGCTGGATGAATTCAGGACCACTTGCGGGCTTAGGTGAAATAGAGCTTGAAGCACTTCAACCAGGCTCATCTATTATGCCAGGTAAGGTAAACCCAGTAATACCAGAAGCCGCAGCCATGGTAAGCGCACAAGTTATTGGCAACGACGCCACTATTACCGTAGCAGGTCAAGCGGGTAATTTTGAGCTAAACGTTATGCTCCCAGTCATTGCGTATAATATTTTGCAAAGTATTGAGTTACTTGCAAATAGCGCACAAGCGCTGGGCGATAAAGCGATTGCCAGTTTTAAGGTGAATCAGCCAAATATAGATAAAGCACTCGCTAAAAATCCAATTTTGGTAACTGCGCTTAATCCGGTGATCGGTTATGAAAAAGCAGCAAAAATAGCAAAGCAGGCTTATAAAGAAGCCCGCCCTATTATTGATGTAGCCGAACAAGAAACTGATTTACCACGCAGTGAACTCGAAAAACTACTTAACCCCACCAAACTAACGCAGGGTGGACTTTAACAAAACGGTATTTTTCACGGCTTTAATTACTTGATAATATAGTTTTTATTGCCGTAAAAAATGCACCGTGTATGATAGTGATGAATATTTCATCACTATCAAGGTTTGTTATGCGTACCCCATTGTTAGCCATACTTTTACCACTGTGTTTAACTGCATGCTTAGATAAAGCACCCACTGAAACGCAGCAAGTAACAATCACCTCAGAAGCTGAAGCACCAAAGCAAGAGCCACAAAAGCTAAAAGAAAACACTCAATTACAAGAAAATACTAAAAAGAACGTAGTTGCTGAAAAAATACCAAAAGCTGATTTAAAAAACGTTTCAATAGACGATATAAAAACAGCTAAAACCGAATTAAATACGCTAATTACAGATAAGCAATGTGATACCAGCACCCAATGTAGAGTAAATGCAGTAGGCAGTCGCGCATGTGGTGGGCCAAGCAGCTTTGTTGTGTACTCAACAAACGCAGCATCTGAGGAACAAGTAGCAGCCCTTAGCGACAAAATTACTAAGCTTGAAAGTAGTTATAATTCACAAAAAGGGATGATGAGCATTTGTCAGCATTTAACAACGCCAAGCACGCAGTGTGTTGAAAATAAATGTGTTAAACTTGAAGGCTCAGCGGTAAGTGCATTTTAAGGATAACGTTATGAGTTGTTTACCATCGGCAATTAAACTATCAATTTTAAGCATTGCTAGCAGCATTTTATTACTAAGTGGTTGTGCTAGTACTGTGACGTCAAATGAGCAAAGTAAAAACTTATCTGACTTAAACTATGATCTGAATAACATGGTGAGTAATAACAGCTGCACTGCAAGCTTTCAGTGCAAAGTACTTGAAGTGGGCGCCCGCGCATGCGGCGGACCGAGTAAATATGCTGTTTATTCAACGCTAAACATATCTCAAGAAGAAGCAGAACAGCTTGCTCAACAAATAACAAAACAAGAAAACATACAAAATAAAGCACAAGGCTTAACTGATTGTTCTCCTGTACTTGAAGTGCAATCGCTGTGTATTAACCACCAATGCCAGTCGTTTGATATAAAATAAAAACGGCCGCGTATAAGCTAATTTCAGCGTTAACTTAAATACGGAATTAACGCTGAAATTACTACCACCAGTACCACGCAAATACCCGCTTTAATAATGTATTTCATGGGCATTGTTTTAAGCACCCAATATGCATAAATAAAACGTACAAAATAACTCGCCGCAGTACCAAACAACGCAAAAATAATTAAGTAAGCAATTAAAATAATATTCATAAAAACCTAATTAAATTATTTCACTTTTTTATTTTTAGTGTGAGCTATTAATAAATCAGCTACTTGTTGCTTTACGGCTCGCTTATCATCGCTTTGTACATCAAAGCGACTGGCTAGTTGCGCTATTTCATCATCATTTAAGTTAAACGATAAACGTTGACGCGTTTTTTTAGACTTTACGTCTAAGCCAAGTATTTTTCGGATCATATCTGACGGCGTTAGCTCTTGATCAATTGCCTGCTTTTTTATCAGCTTTTGAACTTCGCTGCTTAGATCGAATGCCATTTGTGTGGCACGTACAGCTTGTTCCTGACGTAACCACTTATCTTTAGCATCACTCACTTAGCATCTCCGGGAAACAAGTCTACAATGTCTGACATTGGACGCATGAGCGTTAGCGATACTTCGGTTTCGCCGCCATCCCAAATTTCGATATTTAAACCAAAGCCTTCATTATCTGACGCTAAGCAAATCATTTCACATGGCTCACCACCTTCTTGCTCATAGCGAGGCAAAGTTTGGTTGCGGTAATCTTTATTATGGAAATAACACACATAAGGCGACTCGCTTTGTTGGTAGCTTTTAGCTAAAAACTGCATAAAGCGCTCTGGTGTATTTTGCACTGTAATGTGGGTTAACGACTCTTCATCAAAAATACGCGCAAACTCATCAAGGCTAAATATTTCTTCAACTTCGTTTCGCTGAATTTTAATAGAAAAGTTAGCCCACTCTTCGCCATCATCTTGCTCAATTTGTAAAAATACAACTTGGCCGCTATTTGTCTCAAGTACAAATTCAGTATCGCTACTGTGCTGATATTGGTAAGTCTGAATGTCAGTAACACGTAACGTTTCACCCTTTAACCATGCAGGATATGCAAATGAGTCAATAACGCTAAACATGTCGCCTTTTTTAAGATCGCTCGGGTGATTAAGTTGACGTTCTGGCTCTTTTTTAGATTTGAAAAAATTAAACATAGGAAGGCTGCCTTTTAAGCAAAAAAGGTAACTGAGAAAAACTCGGTTACCTTTTTAAAGTATAAACGTAATGGTTAGCTATTTTGCTTCGCTTTGATGCGAGCTAAAATATCAGCGCTTTTTGGACTTGTGTCGCCAATGCCTGCTTCAGCCATTTTTGCTTTTAAGTCATCGCCATTTACGTCTGACTCAAGTTGCTTTGCAGCACCAAGCTGGTCACTTCGATCTTGTTGGCGCTGTTTAATGCGTTCAAGCGATTGACGAGCCGATGTCATAGACGAGCTGTTTGTATTAAGCGTGCTATTAACAGCCATTGTTGCTTGCTGTACGCTTTCAGTGGTTTTAACCATTGTAAGCTGACGCTGATTCTCTTTAATCGATTTTTCAGCATCTTTAACTTGCTGCTTAAGCGCAACAATGTGATTGCTAAAGCCAGACAATACTTGCTCGTTTTCAGCTTTTTCAGCTTCAAAGTCACCAATTTTTTCTGCAATTTCTAATGCTAATGCTTCGTTGCCCTTTTCAAGAGCTTGGCCTGCATACGCTTCATGTTCAGCGATTGATGCATCTACAGCGCTAATTTTACGCTTAGTTTGCATTTCTTTGGCCATTACTTCAGTAAGGCTTTTTTTAGCTCGGTGAAGTGCATTTTGCGCGTCTGCAATTTCTTGCTCAAAAATACGGATGCCATTTTTGTCTACAATTGCTTCGCCTGCTTCACGAGCGCCGCCACGTACTGCTGTAAATAATTTTTTTAAAATACTCATAATCTTAACTCCACTAACTAGCTATTAATCGTTTAAATACAAGGTCACGGCTTCTAGTGCATCGATAGCGTTATCGGCTAATGTCACTAGTTCGTGGGTAACGTCATCTAATGATGAATTTACCGACAGTGCACCAAAAATCGCGTATTTGTTATCGATTTTAGCAAATGCACTCAGTGGAATTGGCACGTTTAAACGTAGTAATGTTTCGTTTAACTCGTTGCGTAATTCACTCTTAACTTCATCTTCGTCAAACAAGTAGCTAATACATAACAACTGCTCTTGCGTTTGTGTAACAAAAATTGGAAGTTCATCATTTCCATCAACAATGACTTGTAAAACATCTTGCTCGCCTGGGTTGGCAATCAAGAAAGACTCAAAGTTAGCGCCTTCAGTTTCAAAAGAAGCTAATTTTATTGAAAGTTCATTTAATTCCATGTCTCTGCCTTTTGTCGTTTGACATATTATGTCTGAGTTAAGATTCTCATGGTCGACATATTATGTCAACCATGTTTTATTAGTTTTTATACAATTCGCTTTCTATTTGCCATGCAGTTCGGTAGTAATCATACAACTGACCAGACCCTAACCTATTGACCTCAATACTTTTAACTTGTTCAAAGTAGTGGTTAGGAAATACAAAACTTGCCAATAAATATTCTTTACTAATCCATCTTGATGGCACAGGCATAGCCGTCGCATCATTAATACGGCCACTGGCCGACTGCCCCATTTTAGTCGCTATAGTCCAGCCCCACTGCCCAAAAGAAGGTATGTTTTGCTGATACTGCTCAACATACTCAAACCCAGCAGCTTTAACTGTTTTAGCAATGCTTAAAAACGCTTTTTTAGCGTGATAAGGTGAGGTTGATTGAACCGCCATTGCGCCATCGGGTGCTAATAACTGCCGTACATGATTATAAAAGTAGTCACTGTACATTTTATTTAGATCAGGATGATTAGGGTCAGGTAAATCAATTAAAATAGTGTCGAACTGCTTAGATTGATCAAGCAGTTTTTCAGCTTCTAAAAATGCATCACCCACAATTATGTTGGCTCGCGAATCATGCATCGATTTATTGTTTAGCTGTAGCAATCGCTTATTGATGTGCTCTGGCGGCGTAAAGTCACCGTCTTTATGACCAAATAAATTGAGTAGTTGCGCGTCTAAATCTATTAGCGTTACTTCACTTACAGGCCACTTTAAAACATCTCTAAGTGCAAGCCCGTCACCACCACCAATTATTAATACACGGTCGTGTCTGTTAGAGGCAAGCATTGCAGGGTAAACCAGCATTGAGTGATATATTTGCTCATCAATACTTGAGAACTGTAAACGCCCATTTAAATATAAATCGGTAATTGGCTGAGGTTGGTTTTTGCTTAATCTTTCGGTTAAAACTACGTGTTGGTATTTAGTTGCTTGCGAATAAATTACTTTATCTTTGTATAAAACATTACTTAGATTGTTCATCCAGCTACTGCCAAATACTAAAATAAAGCCAAATAATGCCAGTAATACTATATGGCAAACTAAAAGTGCCTTAGCAAAGCGCACATGGGTATGGTAGCGCCATAAAAACGCGAGTCCTGCGATGATATTAAATAACGCCGTCCACGCTGCAGCTTGCATTATAGGCATTGAGAGCATGATACTTACCCAAATGGCTGCACCAATACCAGCACCAATATAATCGGCACCATAAATAGTCCCTGCGTTGTTTTCTAAAAAACGGCCATAAACGTGCTGACGAATGCGCGCTATAAGCGGTATTTCCATACCAATAAATAAGCCCAGTATTAAACCAAAAACATAAGGTAGAAAACGTGACCACTCTTGTAGCTTTTGAAATACGTAACCATTAAGTACAACATCAGGGGGTAAATTAAAAATGCTCGAAAATAAATGAGGAAGAGAATAACTAACTGCTATTACACCCGCTATCGCTAAAATGCAGCCCATGCCAACCAAAGCAATAATGCTTTCTAGCCAAGCAAAAGCGGTAAATGCATCTTTAAACCAACGCGCTAAAAAAGCGCCCAAGCCCATTGCTACAATCATAGTACCGATCATGGCGTAAATAGCGCTCTCTACCGAGCCAAGTACACGGCCCGCATAATGAGACAGTAAGTATTCATAAATAAGGCCGCACCCAGCAAGCACGGCCATAACAGTAATAAGTAGTATATCGTGCCCAAGTAAGCGAGACTTACTTGGGGGAGTGTTGGTTGATGACACTGATTATGCGCCTAGTAATGTTGCCATAGTGATACCTACAGCAAATGATACTGCTGCAGAAATAGTAGCTACACCTACATTTTTTTGACGATTAACTTCATCGGAAATATCGCAACCAGATAAAATTATTTTAATTGTCACTAAGTGCAAAATAATAAATGCAACAAGGCTCACTACTGCGCTAATAGCCCAGTATAGTAAACTCGCATTAATATTATCAGCCGCGTAAGGTGCAACACCCGTTGCTGCTGTAATAGCTAATGCACTACCTATTAAAAATCCAGCGTAACGAATACCCACAGCTAAGTTACCATCAACAATTGCTTGTTGTAGGCAGTCGCCACTTTTGTTTGTACGCTTAAATAACTGCACTCGGTATTGGCTAACAAGTAGTAATACAACACTACCTATAATAAAGGCGGCAATTACAATTGGAAGACCATGCCAGCCGTCAGTAGCCACCCATAAAAGAGCTGAGCGAATAACGATAGCAACACTGACAACATGGCCAAAATCAATTATTGAAGCTGTAACGTTACCTTTAACGATTTCGTCGTGCAGGCTTACTTTACGAAGAGCTACTTTATCTTGAAAAAAGTGACCCAACTTAATCAGTACAATTGCTAATGCGCCATAAGCTAACATTTGTAGTGCTTCTTGTTGCAGTGTTGCAGCAAAAGCTCCGCTACTTACACCCGTTAATACAATCGCCAGTGCCACTAAGCCAGCGGCAAAGCTAATACCAAAAGCAAAGTTATCACGCTCTGTTATTTCATCATTTGCATGTAAGTTTGAAACCCAGCCTTTTATATATTTAAGGCTTACAAATAATAAAACAATAATTGCAAAATCAATCGCCAGCGCTTGCAGTGACCACATAGTTATTCCATTAAATTCATACATATTATTCTAACTCCAACTTTATTCTTTTACTTACCACGGCTCACGCCACGAGAGGTTCTGCTACCGCTATCACGCACCGATCCTGAGCTATTGCTATAACTGCTCGAACGAGAATAACTACTGCGGCTTTTTGCTGGCGTATAACTACTACGGCTTAAACCTGATGCACCTGTTTTTTTACTCGCATAAGGGCTTGTAAACTGCTTACCTTGGCGTTGGTATGTTTGGCGCGTGCGTGTTTCTAGCGCGCTTTGGGTTTTAATTTGTTTAGGGCTTGAATAACGCGAGCGGCCATAGTCATTGTAATAGCTATACTTTCGGCGCTTACTCCAGCTTCCATATTCAACACGATCAAATACATCACCTAAAATACGGTACATTCCGTACCATTGCCAAAAGCTAATACCGTTACTATTTGATTGCCAGTTACCATAGTTAGGGTTACCTACCATTTGGTTACCAACACCCTCACCTTCAGCTTGCTTACTAATTGCGCCTACACGCGCTAAAGTGCCTTTGGACATATCAGCTAGCATATTAATAGGATCGGTTAACGCATCAGAAAATAGCGTAGGTTTAGATGCATCACGCAACAAATCAATGCTATGTAACGTATCTTCGTAAGGAGGAATTAAGTAAGTTCCTTTAATATCTTTAAGTCGCTGTGTTAAGCCACTATAAAGTGCGCCTTGGCGCGTTGCATCAAGGGTAATTACATCAACAACTTTTGTAAGCTCTGGTTGTTGTTTTTTAAGAAGCTCGCCATATTCTTTAAGTAACACAGCATTACGTACACTTCCATTATCGAGTGCAGTACCAAGCTGAGACAGCTCCGTATCTACCTTTTTAATAGACTCTTGAATTGTTTGTTGCAGCTGCTCTTCTTTCGATTGACAACCCATAAGCACTGCGAACAAACAAAACAGGCTTATAAGTTTCCAAGCTTTAATATTCGACATTCATGTCACCTGATTTACTAAATTAACTCAGGTAGTTTTACACAGGTCACTTATTAAACCAAGAATGAAATTGCAACAAAATGAGAAGAAGTAGCTAGCTTTTAAATCAGACTGTGATTTAGTGAAGATAATGAGTCGTATCGTGAGGTTAGAATTGAAGTAGAAGCTTTATAATACCAATCTGCTTATATATGGGGTCTATTTAACGTTAAGAAAATTACGCTAGAACTAGGCAAAAATTTTTGTATCTAGTAGTTCTAAATAAAAAATTTTAACGACGTATAGTGCAATTTAATTCGTTAAATTGATTAAAGATTTATGCAGGTTGGTATAAGGGTACTTTCAGCGTAGGGAGTCGCGGCGCTCACCCGACCTACGTGCTAGGTGTTGGTGTGTGTACATTAATTACGCGTATTTTACTTTTCTGCAGACGTAAAAAAGCCCGAATCGTTAGATCCGGGCTTTCTACAATTTAAAGTTGGTGCGCTACGCAGTAGGATGTCGTAGTGCCCACATCTACAACGGTGGAGAGTCACGTAGCAAATGCTACTGTATTGGCCGACTGAGATATTGAGGGGTTTTGTGATGTGTGTGTATATTAATTGCGCGCATTTCACTTTTCTGCAGACGTAAAAAAGCCCGAATCGTTAG